>JAIOSM010000040.1 GCA_021107575.1 Desulfobacteraceae bacterium
AATGGGACATGTTCAACCAGCAAAACTTGAAAATGAACAGAAAATTCAAATTGATACTGTTGTAAAAAAAGCTATTAAAGCACTGGAAATTAATAACTCTGTATCACACACAGAGCTAAAAATTACAGCTCAAGGACCCAAAATTATTGAAATCGGTGCCAGGCTTGGCGGAGATTTCATACCGTCTTATCTCACTTTGACATCTACCGGTGTAAATATGGATAAAGCTGCAATTAAAATTGCCTTGGGGAAAAAACCTAATCTTGAGCACAAACATCAAAAATATTCTTTTATAAAGTATATTGCATTATCAGAAGGTAAGCGTGTCGTCGAAATAAAAGAGTATTCAGATTTATTTGACGACCCGGATGTGGTCTTTGCTCATATCTTTGTAAAATCTGGGGATATTATCCCTAAAATTACTGATAGTGCAAAAAGGCCAGCCTGCCTGTTAGTAAAAGCAAGCAGCTTGAACCATGTATATAAGACAGCAAAAGAAAAAGAAAATATTCTTAAATCCCGCATTTTATTAACTTAAAAAATTTGGAGAAAGCCATGTATACTGGGAAAAATATATCATTGCGCCCTTTTAAAATGGAGGATGCACAGTTCATTTTAGAATTAAAAAAAGATTTTAATGCAAACAAATCATTTGCAGGTAGCCCGTTCCCCAGCGACATAGAAAGCGAAAAAGAATGGATATCCAATATGTACCCACCAGGCATCAGGGAAACTGTACATTTTGCAATTGAAGAAAATAAATCTAATAAATTTATTGGATATATTGTTGCAAGGAGAATAAATTATATTAATTCTAATGCTGAGATTGGCACCATACTAATAAAAGAGGAAAGAGGGAAAAAATATTTTAAAGAAATATCTGTTCTCTTTTATAGTTATCTCTTTAATGAATTAAATCTTCATAAAGTCTATTCCTCAGTTATTACTTCTAATACAATTTCTTTAGAAGCGCATAAAAAAATCGGGTTTACAATTGATGGTGAAAGGAAAGAACATATATGGCAGGACGGTCAATATAAAGATGTCTACTTAATTAGTCTGTTTGCCTCAGACTTACAAAATCAACATAAAGTCTCAGACTATCTGCTTACAAAATAAAAAAGAGACTTCTTCTCTCATTGTTTCAGCATTGAAGTTAAAATTTTCTAATATCAAACACAACTTGGAATAATAAATGAAATCACTGCTTCTAATGCCAGCCCAATACAGTATCACCATGCAGATTAAGCAACTTCTTAAAAATAGCTATAATGACTGCATTATTCTGGATTTTCGACCCACTTTAAACAAATGGCAAATTAGAATTAACACCCAGATGTTTAGGTTTCCTGACAAGCTGAGAAAAAAATGGGAACACTTTTATTTTAAAAAAATAAATCAATGGTATATAAAACAGTTTAGAATACACAAGCCTAATCTAGTTTTCATTTACAACAATGAAATGTTATTGCCTGCTACCCTAAAGTGGTTAAAAGAAAAAAAAATGAAAATCGTCTTTTTTTTAGGAGACAACCCCCTTTATACACCTACAAGTAGATACAACTTAACTGTACTGGAATATGCTGATGCTGTTTTTGTCCCTGACACATTCTGGCAGCATCAATTATTAAAAATAGGAATCCCCAATGTCTTTTATCTGCTGTTACCTTTACCTGAAGAGCAATATTTTCCAGTTAAAAATCTTTCTGAATCTGAAAAAAAACAACTTCAAACAGATATTTTATATGTTGGTATGTCATATAACGACTCCTGGGGATATAAAAAAGCAAAATTTTTAAGTTTTTTTGTTAATAATAAACTTCAAATACATGGCAATCAGGCTTGGAAGCGCTGGTTCCAATTTTTTCCTGAACTGGAACCATATTTTATTAACAAACAGGCTTTTATACCAGTTGAAAAATTGAATAAAATGTATAATTGTACAAAAATTATTCCTGTTGATGGTAACCCTGGTATTTTTAATGGAATTCATTTAAGAATTTTAGAAGCACTTTCAGCCGGGGCACTTCCTTTAATGGAATTCAATGCTGATATGGATTTTATTTTTAAAGATGTCTCAGACCTGCCTGCTGTCAAGGACTATCGTGCAATACCTGAAATGGTTGAATATTATTTATCAAATGAAAATTCCCGTTGTGAAATGATAGACAAAATGACCCATACTTATAAAAACCAATTCTCAAATAAACTAATTGCTGACTATTTAATAAATAAAATCGACATTAAATAAATGAAATCATTAAAACAAAAAACACTAAAAGGATTATTCTGGAGTGGATTTGATACTTTTGGCGTAACCTTTTTTAAATTTATTTTCAGTATTGCCATAGCACGCATTTTATCGCCGGAGGATTATGGGATCGTGGGTATGATGGCTATCTTTATTGCTGTTGCAACTATGATTAGTGATAGTGGGTTTCAAACCGCTCTTATACAAAAAAAAGAGGCTGATTTATATGATTTCTCAACTGTTTTCTATTTCAATCTTATAATTAGTGTTTTACTCTATTTTGTTTTCTTTTTCACTGCTGATTTAATTGCTGACTTCTACAATGAACCAAGACTGGTTGCAATTGCAAAAACAATCAGTCTTATCCTCATCATCAACTCTTTTTGCAGTATCCATGCTACCATTTATTTAAAAAATATTAATTTAAAAACTTTTGCAAATGTAAATATTATTTCGTCAATTGTCTCAGGCTGTATAGGGCTGTCTTTGGCTGTTAAAGGGTTTGGGGTATGGGCAATAATTTTCCAAACATTAGCAGGTAGTTTGTTTAGAGCGATTTCATATTGGGTATTAAATCCATGGCGTCCTTTGCTTAAATTTAGTTTTCAATCTCTAAAAGAACTATATGCTTTTGGATATAAAATTTTCCTGCAGTCTATTTCCGACTCCTTGTTCATGAATATATATTACCCATTAATAGGAAAATTTTACGATGCAGTAACCTTAGGATTTTACACAAGGGCAGAAAAGTTTAAAAATCTTTCAGTTCTGCAGTTTACTATAATAGTCAGTAAAGTTATGTTTCCTGTTTTATCATCCCTGCAGGATGATAAAACGACCTTTAACCGGACCTGCATACGATCCTATCGTCTGATTGTTTTTTCGCTTTACCCGGCGATGACAATACTAATACTTACAGCAGAACCTTTTGTCCATCTTCTGTTAACAGAAAAATGGCTACCTGTTGTTCCATACATGCAACTGCTTTATTTAGATGGTTTTTTTTTCCCGTTTTATAAATTTAATTTAAATATTTTTAATTCTCTCGGGCGGAGTGATCTATCTTTAAAAATTGATATTTTCAAAAAAATTTTTTTACTCTTAAGTATAATAGTAGGTATCCATTATGGTATAAAAGGTCTGATTATTGGACAATTAGCTTCTTCATGTTTATCACTGTTCATAACTCTTTATTATTGTAAGAAAAAAATAGGTTATAATTTTAAAAATCAATTAAAGGACATCTTTCCTTCACTGTCTGTCTCTGTTATTATTTTCATTGTATTCAAATATATAGTAATACCAATTGATAATTTGTTAATTATATTGCTTATACAAACTTCAGGTGGAGCTGTTTTATACCTCTTTATTATGAGAATAATCAAAGAAGAAAGTTATATTGACTTTAAAAAACTTGTTTCGCCGTATTTACCTCACAAACTAAAATTTTTAGTATAACAGGCTTACCATGATAATATTAAAAGAGAATAAAAATTCCATCAGCCTGATTTTACTTTTTTTATGTTCAGTAGTCATAGCTTACAAAACTCCTCAAGTTATTAACACCATTTTTCAAATTATCCTGCTTATATTCTTCTGGCGATCTAAAAATAATTATTTCTGGCTTGCCTTTGTATTCATTGTTGAAAGTGAAATTGGATTTTTATTCCCAAAGGCTGACCCTCGATTTTCATTTTCAATATTACCCAATAGCCCTTTTGGGAATTTATATTTTTCCTTAGTTTTCTTGTTTGTAGCTTTCACTAAAACTCTCAGAAAAAAACCACCCTTCCCTTTAGTAGTAAAAAAACAAATTATTATGCTTTCTCTTTACTTTTTCATCCTTCTCTTTATTTTTGGTGTTTTTAAAGCCCCTGCTGTTTTGCGCTTGACCCTGCCCTGGCTGCTACTTTTCATTGTTCCGCATTTTTGCTCCACAGCAAAAGAGATTCATAACTTTTTCGAATTGATCTTTCCCTTTGTTTTTATTGTATTGTTCAGCCAGGTAATTTATTTAAGCACAGGCAGCCAATTAGGAAGTTTCTTTGGTGGCATTCATAGTTTAGTTTTAAGAAGTGGAGTTGCAATTGTTGATACAGAACATGCTTTAAGGCCTGTTTATGGAATACAGGTTCCCTTTATGGCCATTTGGGGCAGCCTTTATTTTTTAAGTTTAAAAGATACCTGCTTTTCTAAAAACTATCTTTTTATTATTTTAGGCATTTCCACATTCAGTATTTTTATTACAGCCACCCGTTCCTGGTTAGTGTCCTCATTTTTTTTAATATTCTTTTTTCTATTTATTTCTTCACGTAAAAAAGCAAAAACACTTATTCAGGCTATAGGAATGGGGATCATTGTTATTGTCGCTATATCTTATTCCCCCTCCTTACAAAAACAGACTGAACTCTCTTTTGATCGTTATGAAACTTTGGAATCATTTGCTACAGGTGACATTACAGCAGGAGGTACTCTTAAACGATTTGATGTAAGAGTAAAACGACCAATGCTTGGCTTTTCAAAAAGCCCTTTTATCGGTCTGGGAGTAGGAATGAAATATAACTTTTACGCGGATGGTCATGTTGGATATCACAATTTACTGATGTCCTCTGGTATTATTGGTTTTCTTCTCTGGATAATGCTTTGGGGAATGTTCTTGATAAAAATGCTCAAACTTTTCAACAAAATGTCACCATTACATCCATACAAAACCACTCCTCTAATACTTATTGCATTTATGATAAGTATATTGCTTATCCACACGTCAACCCAATGGTTTGGCTTTTTAATCAACTTTAACAATGCACTATTTATTGCGTTACTTTTCGCAATGGGAAGCAGACTTTATTATGCAAAAGAGTATGAATAACAACCAGATCGTTCTCTTATTGTGGCAGGATATGCCAGGCGGTATTGAACTGTTGATGCCTGAACGTATCAAAAACATGCCTAAATTTACATTCACTGCTTTTGTATTTAGAAAAAACAGGGATAACGCTTCTGTTTTTAAAAATTCAAATATTCCTGTCCTATACGGCAGCTCAAATAACTTTGTCCTCTATTTAAAATTTTTGTATTTTGTTTTTAGAAATCAGGAAAAAATATTTCATGGCTTCAATATAGGCCCTGTCATGCTATTCCTTTTACAACTTGCTGGAGCAAGAAATATAATATATTCAATCCATGGAACTAAATACTGGAAAACAAAACTCCAGAAACTATATTTAAAATTTTTTTGGTTAATAAGTATTCGGGAAAAAATAATTTTTACTTCAAATTCATTATGGAGCAGAGAAGTCTTTTTTCGCGAGGTCACTGCTCTAACAAAAATACAAACTATTTATAACCCGATTAATCCAGAGCGTTTCAATACAAAAACAAAAAATAATCAAAGTTCAAAAAAAATTATTTATTCTGGTCGGCTTACACCAGGAAAAAATTTATTCAAATGGCTTGAATGTGCAAAATCTATTTCAAGCACTTTCCCTGATGCAACTTTCTCTCTTTACGGAGACGGACCATTGAAGCAAAGATTAATAAATTATTCCATCACACTTGGAATTTCTGACAAAGTGATTTACCATGGGTTTGAAAAAAATATTGAAAACGCATACCAACAAGCTGATTTATTGTTATTTCTATCAAAGTATGAATCTTTTGGAAATGTGGTCGTTGAAAGTATTTTTTCTGGCACCCCGGTTATTGCATCAGATATCCCGAGCATGAAGGAAATTTTTGAGAATTTCCCTGAATTTTTAACACTTCTTGATAATAACCTTGAAAATAATGTAATAGAAAAAATTCAGAACTTACCTGAATTAAAAAAATCTGCAGGCAGAGCAGCCAAAAAATTTCAGACTCGTTTTTCATTAAGCCGGCACATTCAACAGCTTGAAACAATTTACAGGGGTTTTAAATGAAAATTCCTGTTATTTATTATCATTCTGTTGGGCGCATCAATATGAAATGGACAAAAAATTTCTAAGGATAGGATATTATTTTGACAATAAAAAAATCACTTTCAAACATCTCTTCTAAGGCTATGATTGGAGAGAATGTTATAATTGGAAATTTTTGTACTATACATGATAACGTAAAGATAGGTAACAATTCAATTATTGAAGATTATTGTACAATTGGTTATCCTACCCCACTGGCTGAAGGAGCACCATTGATTATTGGGGAAAATTCTTTAATTAGAAGTTATTCCATCTTTTATGAAGGCTCTGTTTTTGGGAATCAATTAAAGACAGGTCATAGAGTAACTGTGAGAGAAAAAACTATTTGCGGAGATGGACTGCACATAGGAACATTGTGCGACATTCAAGGACATTGTAAAATTGGTAATTATGTTAGATTCCATTCAAATGTGCATATAGGTCAAAAATCTATAATTCATGATTTTGTATGGATATTTCCTCACTCAGTATTAACTAATGACCCCCATCCTCCTAGCTGTGACTTTTTAAGAGGTGTTGAAATATTCGAATATGCAGTTATTGCGACCATGAGTTGTATCTTGCCTGGGATAAAAATAGGAAAACACTCGCTGATAGGTGCTCACAGCCAAGTAACCAAAGATGTACCAGAGAAATCGGTTGCATTCGGTGTCCCAGCCGAAATAAAATGTAATATACAAGATATTAAATTTAAAGATGGTAGTGGCATTTCTGTCTACCCTTGGACAAATCATTTTACTCGCGGGTATCCTCCCCATATTATTGAAAAATGGAACAAAGGTGATATTGATTTCTAATAAACTAACTACTAAGACGGCATCGCATCTATAGGATTAAATTTATGAATCTTTCTCAGTGCAGAATCATTGAACTACCAAAAATTTTAGACGATAGAGGGAACCTTACTTTCATTGAGGAATGTACACATATTCCATTTGAGATAAAAAGAGCTTATTGGATATATGATGTGCCTGGAGGTGAATTCAGAGGAAGCCATGCATATAAGAAACTGCATGAATTCATTATTGCCCTGTCCGGCAGTTTTGATGTTTTACTTGATGACGGTTATGAAAAAAAAAAGTATAGTTTAAATCGTTCATATTATGGACTCTATGTTCCTAACATGATTTGGAAATCTTTAGAAAATTTTTCGACAAATGCACTGTGTCTTATCCTGTCATCAGAAGTATACAAAGAGGAGGATTACATCAGAAATTATGAAGACTTTAAACGGGCAAACAGCCAATTCTAATTCAACAGTATATGATTGTGAGTTATATGAACTGCCTGTCATTAAAAATCGTGCAGGGAATATCACACCCGTAGAAGGATTGCGAAACCTCCCATTCAAAATTAAGCGGGTATTTTATTTGTATGATATCCCAGGAGGAGCAGACAGAGGAGCTCACGCTCATAAAAAATGTCATCAATTTTTAATTGCTGCCAGTGGATCATTTGATATAGTATTAAATGATGGCATTATGAAAAAAACTGTGACTCTGAATAGACCTTACCATGGTCTCCACATTCCACCACAAATCTGGGCAGCTGAACAAAATTTTTCATCTGGATCAATTTGTCTAGTATTGACTTCACACATTTATGATGAAAATGATTATATACGGGATTATGAGTTTTTTTTAACATCAATACGTCAACATGATGCTCAATTCCTGAAGAAATAATTTTGATTCTTAATCAACCTATAAAAAACAATACAAATGATAGAATTCCTAAATTTAAAAAAAATTAATGCTGTTCATTATAAAGAAATAATTGAAGCGATTACCCGTGTTGTAGACTCCGGCTGGTATATTATGGGTGAAGAAGTACGTAAGTTTGAAAAACATTTTGCACAGTATGTAGGCTGCAAACATTGTATTGGAGTCGCCAATGGACTTGATGCACTAACTCTAATTCTTCGAGGATATAAGGAACTTGGTGTTATAACTGACGGTGATGAAGTTATTGTACCAGCCAATACATACATAGCAACAATCTTAAGTATTTCAGAAAACAATTTAAAACCAGTTCTGGTTGAGCCTGATATTAAGACATATAATATTGCTCCAATTGATATCGAAAAGAAAATTACCGACAAAACGAAAGCTATAATGCCAGTACATCTCTTCGGGCAGTGTGCTGACATGGATCCAATTAATAACCTTGCCCAAAAGTATAACCTGAAAATTATTGAAGATTCTGCTCAGGCGCATGGAGCAATATATATGGGTAAAAAAGCCGGGTGTCTTGGTGATGCATCAGGATTCAGTTTTTATCCTGGGAAAAATTTAGGTGCATTGGGGGACGGAGGTGCTGTTACAACGAATGATGATGATCTAGCTGAAACTATACGTGCTATTGGAAATTATGGCTCACAAAAAAAATACTATAATGACTACAGAGGTGTTAATAGCCGACTTGATGAAATTCAAGCAGCGATATTAAATGTAAAATTGAAATACATTGATTTTGAAAACAAAAAACGAAACGAGTTAGCTAATTACTACCTTGACCATATTCAAAATGAAAAAATTATTATGCCATTTGTTGCTGAATATGGCACCCATGCTTGGCACCTATTTGTGATTAGAACAAATCGTAGAAACCATTTTCAAAAATACCTATATAATCATCAAGTTCAAACAATGACTCACTATCCAGTGCCTCCATATAAACAAAAAGCATATCACAAATATTGGAGAGGTGAGTATCCTATCTCAGATCAGATTCATAATACAATATGCAGCTTACCTCTTAATCAAATGAATGAAAAAGCTGAAATACAATTCATCACTAATCTAATTAACACCTATGCTGGTTAAAATAATAACTCAATTTATAGGTTTTTCCTTAACCGGCGCATTAATGACATTGGTTTCATTAGCTTTACTCAGTGTATTGATCGGAATTTTTCATACACCGTTGCTTCTTACATACCTTTTAGTTTATGGGTTAACTATATTTTTATCATTTTTGATTAACTTAAAAATAATTTTTAAAGTTTCATATTCATTTCAAAAAGGAATTAAATACTTTATTATCTATATAAGCAGTATGCTATTAGGATATTTATTATTGCATAGTATACAGGATATTAAAACTGTTTCTGACTGGGTTAAACCTTTATTAGTCGTGCCGATCACATTAACGTGGAATTTTATTTTTTCCTATATTTTTATTAAAAAAGGTTATAAAAATGCTTAAAAAAGGATTGCTATCAATTATTTTGCTGTCTTATTATAGTAAAAATAAATTAAAGGATGCTTGTAACACTCTCTATGAATGTTTAGAAGAAGAACAAATAAATTTCGAAATCATTATAATAGACGATGGTTCAAAAGATGGAAGCTATGATATTGCAAAGGGTTTAGAAAAACAATATAATAATATTTATGCCTATCAACTTAGTAAAAATTACACATCACATTATTCTATTTTTGCAGGTCTCTCAGTGTGCCAAGGAGATTGCGCGATACCAGTACCGGATGACAATCAATTACCATATAATACAGTAATTGAAGCATATAAAATATGGCAAAATGGAGGAAAAATTATAATTCCTCATCGGACAAAACGAAAGGACTTCTTTATTTCCAAAGTATTTTCAAGTTTATTTTATTTTTTAATGAATAAGCTATCTGATGTCGTCTACCCCCATGGCGGGGCAGACACATTTTTAATAGATCGGGAAGTGATTAACATTTTAAATGATAAAATAAAACCAATTCATACTACTACTATCACAGAAGTATTACGATTGGGTTTTGACCCTATATACTTGCCATTTATTCGCCCTATTGGGACCACTAAAAAATCAAGATGGTCATTTCGAAAAAAATGGCAGCTGGCTTTAGATACTTTTTTTTCAAGCTCTTCCTTTCCAGTACGGTTCATCTCTGTTACGGGTTTATTCTTTTCACTCATTTCATTTTGTCTGATTTTTTTTTATGGATATATTAAAATTTTTGGGAATGAAAATTTTTGGGGTATTATTGTCCCAGGGTGGACATCTATTATACTATTTATTTCTTTTTTTTCAGGACTCATTTTAT
>JAIOSM010000342.1 GCA_021107575.1 Desulfobacteraceae bacterium
CCAGGGTTCAAGAATCACAGGGCCAATTGGAGATGGAACAAGACGCGGCGCAATGGGTTCTCCCCAGGGACGGGCTTGAATCTCATGTTTGATATCATCAAAGTTATTGAATTTTAACAATTGGGTCAGGGTTACAACAGTTGGTGGGCTCAAGGGGGTTTTAGCTTCAAGATTTTGCTCAAGGGCGTTTTGAGGAGTAAGCCAGATTCCATGTTTGGTTTCTATCTGGTCAGGTACACAGGTTTGGTTATCAGGCATAAGCACAATAAAAAACCGGGTATCAAACCGTTTTTTCATTAATTCTGGAGTTATCCAATGGGACCACCTGCCAAGACTTGAGAAGGACAATACCCAATTCTCGTCCATTATCCTTGTTCTGAACCAGGATTTTGGCAAGTCTCTATTTAACCGGTATGAAGAAATTCTATCAATATCTTTTTGAGTTTTATCCTCACATGATGCTATAAGAACTCCTGCCTCCTCAAGGGTCTCCCGAATAGCAGCAATACTGAAACTCAAGGCATCTTCACTTGAAAGTGTACTTGCTCCAAGCTGCTTTTTAATCTGGTCAGGGGTAATATCAATGTTAGGCGACCAGGAATCGACACCTCTGTCTTCCGGGTCGACCACACCTCCGGGAAAAACATACAACCCGCCCATGAATCCGGATTTTGCGCTTCGTTTTAAAAGGTAGACCTCAAAAGCTTTATCTTTTTCTTTTACGAGGATTACTGTGGATGCCGCTCTTAATGGCGGCAGGGTGTTTTTATTATCAGCCATTTTATCTCCGAAAATTAATTGATTTCAATAAAGCTCAGCATACAATATGTTATGAGTCAAAACAATTAAATTTTATCCTGCCTAACTAATCTCTATCTAATGCTATTTTATCAAAAAAATAAATTCCCGGAGGATTGCTGTTTTGAGCATACATTTTTATCATTTTTTGCTATTGTTCACAATTAATTCAAAATAAGAAAGTTTGTTCTTATTTTTTAAATACTAATTTACTCAGGTTGAATATGGATCTAATCATCTATCTTTGCTGCATAGCTTTTCTTGGAGGACTTGTTCAGGGTTTGACCGGGTTTGGTGTGGTCCTGGTTGCACTGCCTCTCATGGGTTTTTTTATTGACATTAAAATGGCTATTCCGTTGATATTATTGCTGGGGCTTGTTATTAATTTTACGTTGATCTCGCAACTTATAAAACATATTGACTATAAAAAATGGATCTTCTTATTTTTATTTTCTCTCCCAGGCATACCGATAGGAATATGTGTGTTGAAATATGTAGACTCAAAATCTCTTGAGCTTCTTATAGGATGTGTAGTTATTTTTACATCTCTTTTTTCAATGTTGAACAAATCTTCTTCCAAAGAACTAAACAAAGCCTGGGCCTGCCTTGCCGGGTTCTTCTCAGGTTTTCTTGGCGGAAGTATTGGAGCTACAGGTCCTCCTGTTATCATTTATACATCGCTTCAACCCTGGGATAAACAGCAAATAAAGACTACTATGGTCTCGTTCTTTATTCTTACAGGCGTAGGGATTCTTATATTCTATCTTTTCAACGGACTGATAACAAAACAGATTCTTGTATCATTCGGATACTGTATTATGCCTTTAATATCTGGAGTGGGATGTGGTATCTTTATCTTTAACAGAATAAATGACACACTTTACAGGCGCATCATCAATATGCTTCTAGTGATTCTTGGAATCATGTTGCTGATAAAATAAAACTGTAAATTATGAAATATTAACAATAAAAAACTTTTAGGGCATCCAACGGGGTAGCAGATAAATTTATTGACAGATTATAATACTTTTAGTATTTTATATGGTTATTTTTAGGAGCAAAATCGATGGATTTAAGACATGATAATGAAAAAGCACAATTTAAAAAACTGTTCCAGCAACAGGGCTTAGATCAATTTAACAAAAGATTTAAGGTGCTGGAAATATTTTTACAAACCGATGAACATATAACTAGCACAGATTTAACAAAACAACTTGAACAGATCGGTGAGCCCTTTGATGAAAATTTTGTTGCAGGAACAATGGAGCTTCTATGTAAATTTGGATTTGCAAGTAAAATAGAATTTAATAATGGAGTTCCCCGCTATGAACATCGTCATCTTGGATTACATCATGACCATATGATTTGTACAAAATGTGGTAAAATTATTGAATTTAGAGATGACG
This sequence comes from Desulfobacteraceae bacterium, assembly GCA_021107575.1. GTDB lineage: Bacteria > Desulfobacterota > Desulfobacteria > Desulfobacterales > Desulfobacteraceae > JAIOSM01. The sequence goes on from JAIOSM010000342.1 coordinate 2,205, forward strand.
AACTTGAAAAAAATCAATCTAATATGGCATCCGCATATGGTTTTCATATGCTCCAACATAAACTGGAAATATATGGATTCTGTTCAGAGTGCCTTAAACAACGCGACCTTATTCTTTCTCTTGACCAGATCAAACAGGGAGAAAAGGTAATTGTAACAGGATTTGAAGGAGGACAAAAAGTTTCAGAACGCCTTTCTTCAATGGGAATCAGAAAAGGTGCAACCATTGAAATCGTATCTACCCAGGCAGGAGGACAAATTGTTGCAGCTGTGGAAGAAGGCAGGTTTGTAATTGGAAGAGGAATGGCCACCAAAGTAATGGTTCAATCGTCAGATAAATCTGTTACTGAAATTTCAGGCGATAAAACAGAAAAAACCCCTTCTGATATTAAAAACCTTAGTAAAGTAAAACAAGGACAAGAATGTACTATAACAAAAATTTCAGGCGAGCCAAAACTTAGAAGAAGGCTTTTAGAAATGGGGATAAATAGAGGGGCAAAGGTATATATAGAAAAATATGCCCCTCTGAGAGATCCCCTGGAACTTGTAATAAAAGGAAGCCATATTTCATTACGTGTTGAAGAAGCAGCACATATCAATGTTGAAAACGTGAGGGACTCACAAAAAAATGACTGATATCACAATTGCACTTTCCGGAAACCCAAACTCCGGTAAAACATCCATGTTTAATAATCTAACCGGTGCTCACCAAAAAGTGGGCAACTGGCCCGGTGTAACTGTTGAAAAAAAAGAAGGGCATTGTAAATATAAAAAACATAATATTAATGTTGTTGATCTTCCAGGTACTTACAGTCTCACACCTTTTTCAATAGAAGAAATAGTTACAAGGGATTTTATTATCAAAGAAAAACCTGATGTTGTTGTAAGTATTATTGACTCTTCAAACCTTGAGAGAAGCCTTTACCTTGCAATGCAGATTATGGAAACAGGACAGCCCATGGTTCTTGCCCTGAACATGACTGATGTTGCGAAATCAAAAGGGATTAAAATAGATGCTGAAAAATTATCAGCGCTGTTAGATATTCCAGTTGTTTCTACTGTTGGGAATAAAAACAAAGGAACAAATCGCCTGATAGCTGCAGTGATTAAAGAAGTAGAGGCGTTCTCACTGGAGAAAACAGGACGAGACATTAAATACTCAAAAGAAGTTGAAAATTGCATATCTCTGATAATAGATCATCTTCAGCAAAATACTCCCGATAATAATATTTTTTCATACAGATGGACTGCTGTTAAGCTTCTTGAAAATGATGAGCTTATACTAAAGAACTTACAGGAGAATCAAAGTGTTTTAGAAATGTCTGCAAAAGTCAGGCAAAGAATTAAAGACTTTTATCAGGAAGACCCTGAAATAGTGCTTACAGAAGACCGCTATGGCTTTATTGCCGGTATTACAAAAGAAGTTATATCTCATTCCAACAAAAAACGGGTTGATATATCAAAGAACATTGACCTTGTTTTAACAAACAGGCTATTGGGATTCCCTATTTTTATTTTTTTTATATGGGCAATGTTCCAATTAACATTTACTCTTGGCGCATATCCCATGGAATGGCTGGATTCTGGCATAACTGTGTTTTCTCTTTTTCTGGGGAAGATACTGCCAGGCGGTTTATTAAAAGATTTACTTATTGATGGAATTATTGCCGGAATTGGCAGCGTAATTATATTTTTACCCAATATCCTTATTCTGTTTTTCTGCATTGCTTTGTTTGAAGATACCGGATACATGGCAAGATCTGCCTTTCTCATGGATAGAATCATGCACATGATAGGACTGCACGGCAAATCATTTATTCCAATGTTGATGGGATTTGGTTGCAGTATTCCTGCTGTTATGGCCACCCGGACTCTTGAAAGCAAAAAAGACAGAATTCTTACGATTTTAATAATTCCATTCATGTCATGCTCTGCTAAATTACCTGTTTATATTGTACTTGCAGGAACTTTCTTTGCCGCAAACGCTGGAACTGTGATCTTCTGCCTTTACCTGATCGGAATTGCTCTGGCAATTATCTCAGGAAGAATTTTCAAATCAAAATTGCTAAAAGGAGAAGACTCTCCCTTTGTTATGGAGCTGCCTCCCTATAGAATGCCCATGATCAAAAGCCTTATTGTCCATATGTGGGACAGGAGTAAAATGTTTCTAAAAAAAATGGGTGGAGTCATTCTTATTGGATCTATTATTATATGGACTCTTTCGTATTTTCCGAAAAACATCACTTATTCAATGGATTATGAAAATAAAATTGCACAGCTTAAAGTGGAATACTCTCAAAAGACAGACCTTCCAAATCATGTTGAAAAATTTGAAAATAAAATTGCAAATCTTCAAAGACAAAAGGAAAAAGAAAGGATAGAAAAAACCTATATTGGGAAAATAGGCAAAGCAATAGAACCTGTTTTTCAACCACTGGGGATAGATTGGCGTGCAAGCGTTGCCATTGTCACAGGCATTGTTGCAAAGGAAGTAGTTGTAAGCACAATGGGTATACTTTATGGAGTTGGGGATCAAAAATCAGAGGCTTTAAGCAAGGCACTTCAAAGTTCAGACATGACCCCGCTCAGTGCTATTTCCCTAATGTTATTTGTTCTTTTATATTTACCATGTATTGCAGCACTATTTTCAATCTGGAAAGAGACATCCGCCCAATGGGCACTATTTAATTTATTTTATACAACAACGGTTGCATGGTGTGTATCTTTTCTGGTATACCAAACTGGTAGAATACTTGGATTCGGGTAAATATCTTAGGAGACTTTATGAAATCTTACAGGCATATCAAATATAAAACATTAGGCGTGTTGATTGTACTCTTTCTTTTAAGCTCAGTTTATGCAATTGCCAATGAACGCCGGTGCATCAGCGAGCCGATTGCTAATGTGAGGTCAGGACCCGGTACAGATTATGATATTAAATGGAAAGTTGAAAAGTACCATCCGATAATCATTCTCAAAAAACAAGGGGACTGGTATCAATTTGAAGATTTTGAGAAAGACAAAGCCTGGGTACACAAATCTCTGGTAGGAGAAGAAAACTCAGTAATAACTATAAAAAATGACTGTAATGTACGTTCCGGACCTGGTACAAACAACAAAATTGTTTTTAAGGTTGCAAGGGGTGTCCCTTTTAAAGTGCTTGGTAAAAAAGATAGTTGGTATAAAGTCAAGCATGCAGATGGTGATCAGGGGTGGATTCATAAAACCCTTGTATGGTAATAATAATTTTTTCTTTTTTTAAATTAAAGGCGGAATATGGCAAAAGAACAGGGAGTATCAAATGATCGCAAGAGGGAGCTTGAAAAGCCAGATCCTTTTCAGGAGAACTTCTTAAAAACTGTAGAATTTATAAAAAACTATAAAAAGCAGTTGATATTCATGGCAGTGGGATTTGTTGCTGTGATAGTTATTTTTTCAGTAGTTATTTCTAATATAAAATCTTCTGAGAACAAAGCATCTTTGCTTCTCAATGATACATTAACCCAATATATCAAAACAAAAGATTCTAAAGAAGATTATCTGGCAGTTGAAAATAATTTTTCTAAACTCTTTGAAGATTATTCAAATACTGCTGCAGGCAAAATTGGCAAAATAAAATTTGCCAAAATTTGTTATAATACATCAAACTATGAAAAAGCTTATGAACTATACAAAGAAGCTCTTTCCATTTTCGCGTATGACTCAACAATGGAAAGTCTGATTTTTTCATCCCTCGGGCATACTTGCCTTGCCCTTGACGATGTTAAGGAAGCTGAAATTTATTTTAAGAAAATTGTATCAAAAAAAGATGCATTATTAAAAGATGAGGCACTTTTTAATTTGGGCATGATTGCTGAAAAAAATGGTGATAAAAATGCAAGCCATGATTTTTATAAAAAAATTGTGTCAGAATACCCAGACTCTCTGTATAAAGCTATAGCCCAAAATGCACTTGAATAATCTAAGGAGATTGATACAAATAAAAACTAAAAAAGCTGCTGAATTAACAGCAGCTTTTTTTAGAAAAGGAAAAACAAAGATGAAAAAATTAACTTTAATTAATCTAATTAGATATTAAAGCAAATACCTTGCCAAAACTTCGTATAAATTTTCAATAAAATGATTGTTCGCTCTAACACTCTGAAATACCTTAATATTTTTTATTTATTTTTTCTTCATCTCATCCCTGCAAAAATCTAAATATTATTTAAAGTCTGCTGAAATCAAATTTAAGTTTAAATTTTTGAACGGCTTTAGTGCCTTTACAACACATATGCCATATAACTATTTGAAATTAAAAGAAAATTGTCTGTTTGGCCGCAATGTTCAAAATTTTGAACCGCTTCAGCCAATTTATTTATCTAAACCATATTTCTTAAGCTTCTGGTTCAAGCCACTCTTACCTATGCCAAGGATTTCAGCTGCCTTTGTTTGAACACCACACGTAAGTGTCATTGCCCTCTGTATCATTTTTTTTTCAACAGACAAAAGTGTCTCAGCAAGCCCTGCATTTTCTGGAATTCCTCCAAGATCAAGCTCCAGACCGATGTTTTGTCTAATTGTCAATGGAAGGTCTGCTGGTATAATATCTTCATTTGAAGATAATATTACAGCTCTTTCAATCGTATTTTCAAGTTCCCTCACATTCCCCTTCCATTGCTGATCAAATAAAAGTTTGGCTGCTTCCTGAGTTATGCCACGCACCTCCATTAATGAACCACTCTCAACCGCATATTTTTTAATAAAATGACTGACCAAAAGTGGAAGATCTTCTTTACGCTCTCTTAATGGTGGTATCGATACTTTTACGACATTTAATCTATAATAAAGATCTTCTCTGAATAAACCTTTTGCAACTTCTTTTTCAAGATTTTTGTTGGTAGCTACAATAAGGCGAAAATCTACTGAAACAGGTTCAGTACCACCAACACGTTCAAGGCTTTTTTCCTGAATCACCCTTAGAAGTTTTACCTGCAAATTTAGAGACAACTCTCCGATCTCATCAAGAAAAAGAGTGCCCTTATCTGCAATTTCAAACCGCCCTTTCTTCCTGCTTGCTGCGCCTGTGAATGCCCCTTTTTCATGCCCGAACAATTCGCTTTCAAGCAGGCTTTCCGCAAAGGCTGAGCAATTTACTGCAATAAGAGAATTATTTTTTCTTGTACTGTTATAATGTATTGATTTTGCAACAAGTTCCTTGCCAGTGCCACTTTCACCCTCGATTAAAACATTTGCATTTGCAGGCGCAACTTTTTTTATTATTTCGTACAACGCCTTCATTGTCTTACTTTTACCAATTATATTACCAAAATTGTATGTGGAGCTGATTGCATCTCTTAACATGGCATTTTCCTGCACAATACGATATATGGAAAGAGCTTTTGCAATATGGCTTAAAAGAGCTTCGTTCTCAAAAGGTTTCTGGATAAACGTATATGCCCCCTTTTGCATGGCTTCCACAGCCTTTTCAACACTTCCATGGGCAGTCATAACAATCACAGGGATATCAGGATTTATCTCTTTTATTTTGGATAAAAGGTCAACTCCATCCATTCCCGGCATTTTTACATCAGTGAGCACAAGGTCAACTTTTTCCTGCCTCATTATATCAAGAGCTTCCAGGCCACTTGAAGTGGGATAAGACGAATATCCTTCCTCTGCCAAGACTTCTTTGAGAATTAATGGATAGTGTTTTTCATCATCGACAATAACTATGCTTTCCATCAATCAACTCTCCTTTACCGGCAATATAATTGTAACTTTAGTACCTTTCAATTTCCGATTGGAAATCGAAATACTCCCTTCGTGGGCATCAATAATATTTTTTACTATGCCAAGCCCCAACCCTGTGCCTGAATCTTTTGTAGTAAAAAAAGGTGTCCAAACTTTTTCCAACTCTTTTTCGTCGACCCCGCTTCCCTGGTCTAAAAAATTTAAAACCACATAATAGCCATTTAAAAAAATTTCAACAATAACCTTTCCTTTTTTGTCCATGGACTGCAAAGAATTGATCAATATATTTAAAAATGCCTGATACAACATCTGAGAATCTGCCATAACTTCAGGCAGATTTGGCTCGAATTTCTTCTCAATTTCAAATCCGTTTTGCTCAAATTGTTGAGAAAAAAAAGCAATATTTTTCTCA
>JAIOSM010000409.1 GCA_021107575.1 Desulfobacteraceae bacterium
AGATACAGAATCTGAATTCAAAACAAAAGCTGTCCATGCTTTTTATTCTAAATGGAAAAACAATCCTCTTGTGTTAGATAAATGGTTTGCTATTCAAGCTGTTTCAAGCTGTTCTGATACATTGACAAGTATGCATGTGCTTGTGGGTCACCCTGATTTTTCAATTAAAAATCCTAATAAGGTAAGGTCACTTATTGGTAGTTTTGCCATGTTTAACCCTGTTAATTTTCATCAAAAAGATGGTAAAGGGTATGACTTTGTTGGGGAACAGGTGAAAATCCTGGATAAAATCAATCCCCAGATTGCATCGAGAATTGCAGCAGCTTTTAATAATAGAAAAAAATATGACACTAACCGTAACAGTTTAATGAAAAAGGTTCTTGAAAATATTATTTCACAACCTGAGCTTTCAAAAAATGTTTATGAGATTGTTTCAAACGCGCTCAGATAAATTCAAGAAGGGATTTAATAGGATTATGATTAAAGAGAGCCTATATAATTATAAGGCTCTCTTTAAAAAATTATTTAACTAGCAGATTAACCCTCAAACTTAAAAGATAATCTTATGTTTGTACGGAACTGCAATGGTTGCCCTTCCTGGATTTTAATATCAAACTTTTGGACTTCAGCAATCCTGATATCCCGTACTGACTGTCCTGCCCTGTCAATGGCATTTTTTGCAGCTTCTTCCCATGAATTTGGGCTTGAACCGACCAGATCTATTATTTTGTAAACACTTTCTCCCATAACGTCCCCCTTTAATTAATGGTTTTAAATAAAAACCGGTATTTTAATAAAACACCAGTTGTATAAACAAGGTAGTGTAAGTAGGTGATTATTTATATAATGCGTTTTAGGTTAAAATCAGAGTTTCAAATCAATGTTCAAGATCAAACAATCAGGGTTTATCGCAATCTAACTGCTTTATTATAACTGAATGATTTTATAAGTCAAAAAGTTTTTAATTAAAATCCAGTTTTTCAATAATTAATCCGAAAAATGAATTGGAATCTGAAGTAAAAAGCCAGCCAAGATGGCTTGAACAATGGTTACAAACTGCAATCCTCCAGTTATAAGATAAGAACCATGAAAATTCTTTGGAGGCCCCTTTATAAACCATGCAACCCACTGCTTCTTTATAACAGCCGATTTCAAAAACTATGCCGTGGGGATTGGCAAATACATGTTTATGAGAGTCATTTATTTTAATTTGAGTATAATGGTTGGTAATTAGGTTTTTACAGTAGAGACATAATATATTATTTTCATCATTACTGGTATCTGAGTAATCAATTTTTTCTTTAATATCAATTTCAGAAAATTCTTTACATAATACTTTCATTTAATTATTTTTGAATCTATGTTTTCAATATAGTAGAGTGTCGCTCCAACGGGTGCAAATGATAAAAAAAGAATATTAAGAACAGGTATTAAAAATAAAAGCCCAAATCCAATATGAAACATTATATTCTTTCTAAGGTACTTGAGCCTCTTATTAAAGGGTAACATCCTTCTTGCCGGGACGAGGTCTGTATTATCCCAGGCAAGGAATGTAACCGCCACAATAGAAGAAATAATGGCAATAAGAGAACCAAGTGGAGTTAAAAACCCAATAAACATAATAATGAAACTTAATATCATTGGAAGCAATGCTCTCGGTATTTCTTGCTTTATCAGATAAAAGAAAAGTGTTAAGTATGATGTATTATCTGGATAAATTTCTTTGCCGGTTATTATATTTTCAACTTTTCTGGACATATAATCCATAATAAAAACACAGAATAAAAACTGGGCAATAAAGTATGCTATGAGTGCTGCAATGGATGCAAGGAATATTGCTATTATCCATGAAACTATTTTCCATAAATATATGAAAAAACCTGATTCAGGCATTTCCCAGATAAGATTTAATATTTGATTGTGAAAATAAAAAACTGCGCCAGACAAAAGGATTGCTAAAAATATGACAACAACAAACCGTAAAATTCCCAAGAATAAAAGAGTAGGATTTTTAATGCCCATTAAAAATCCTTTAAAATTATATTCTATTCCTTTAAGTAAATTCATTTCATATCTCAATAAATATAGTTGTTAAGTAGCAGTGATTAAGAAAGATATGGTGTTGAAAAATAATCAATTTTATTGTTATTCGCACTTTTTTTATAAAAGAGATTCTGAAAAAGAGAAATCTGCTGATTTTTAAAAGATACAAGCGATCCAATAAAGAATATATAGTAAATGCGGTAAACAAATTCAGATACAGTCTCTAATATCTCATCTTTTTTAAGCTCCATATTATCAATCCAGTCTTTAAGGGTTTTTACATAATGGACCCTGAAATTTTCACACGACATAAGCTCAAAGCCAGAATCAAATGCTTGCCTAATGAGATTGTGATTAAATAAAAGTTCACCACCAGGGAACATATACTTGTCAAGGAATGAGTTTTCATATCCTTTTTTGCGTTTTTCATTAGTAGTGATAGTATGTTGGAGAAAAAGGCCGTCCGGAACAAGTGACCGATATGCTACCTTGAAAAAATCAGTCATATTTTTTTTCCCTACATGTTCTGACATGCCAATACAGGAGATTTTATCATATAATTGGTTGCCAAGATCTCTGTAATTAATAATTTTTATTTTACATCGATTTTCAAGCCCCTTATTTTTTATCCACTTTTCAGCATATTGTTTTTGTTCTTCACTTAATGTGATACCGGTTGCTGTAACCCCATAATTTTGGGCAGCATAGATTAAGAAGTTTCCCCATCCACATCCAATATCTAAAAGGCGTTCATTTTTTTTGAGCCTTAATTTTTTACATATTATATCCATTTTATTATACTGAGCTTCATCCATGGATGTTTTATCATCTGCATAATATCCACAGGTATATCCGAGTGTCTTGCCTAGAAAAAGCTTATAAAATTCACTTGGAACATTATAATGATATTCAATATTATCTTTTTCTCTTTTTTTTACAGAACTGAAATAATTTTTAAAGAATTTTAAAAAAGGAATCCTCCTGTCAGTGTTGAGAAGTTTGTTGCATACGACGTCATACAATTCTATAAAATTCCCATATATGTCAAAATATCCTTTTATAAACGCCTCCCCCAAAGAAAAAGCATCAGGTGCGACCAGACTTTTAAAAAAGCGATTGTCTTTAATTTGAAGTTTAAATTTAATTTGCTGATGCTCCATGCCATGTTTATTGCCCATTGTATCAATAACTTCCAATGGGATTCTTTCTTTATTAATAATTTGAACAAATTTGTTTAAAATGAATTTATCTTTACCTGATATAGTCGAAGACATTTTATATTCCTTGTATTTAATGTTATAATGATTACCATTTTTAACAAATTATCGTGGTTAACATAACTCATAGATAAAAGAAAATTAAGATAAAAACAATGATTAAAATAAAAATTTCAGAATCAGCAATTTTAAAGACAATTATATATACTAATATATGTTTTTTTGTAATTAGTTTGATAGTAAGCGGTAGGAATATCAGCTTTAATTTAAACCCTTTGACAGCTCTTACCCCATCTACAAAAAGCCTGGTTTTTTTAGGGGCATCGGGTACAATACCAATAAATGTCTACCATGAATGGTGGTCTTTGATAACTGCTAATTTTTTGCATGGCAGCCTGCTTCACATTATATTTAATATGCTTGCATTACATCAGATCGGATCTTTAGTATCCTCTGTATATGGTAAATATAGAATGTTTGTGATTTTTATTATTACAGGAATCTCAGGATTTTATCTTTCTTATCTTGCTGGTATTGAAGTTACTATCGGGGCTTCTGCAGCGGTTTGTGGGCTTATTGGAGCAACCCTTTATTACGGAAAATCACGAGGTGGGATTTTTGGTGAAACTATTTATAAGCAAACTATGGGTTGGGTAATCTTTATCGTATTATTTGGGGTTCTAATTCCAAATGTAAACAATTGGGGGCATGGTGGAGGGCTAATATCCGGGATTCTGTTGGGCTGGCTTCTAGGTTATAACGAAAAAATAAATGAAAATACTGGGCACAAAATTTTTGCATTGATTTTAATGTTGTTTACCTTTTGCATTCTTATCTGGTCGCTTGTTTTTTGTTTTATATTTTTGTCCTAAGAGTTTGACATAAAAAAATAATGAAGTATTTTAATAAAACAGAATAATAAATGTAATTTAGAATAAGGATGATTGATATGCCAATTTTTGAATATAAATGTCTAGAATGTAATAAGAATATGGATCTTATTGTCTCAAGCTCTTTTTCAGATGTCAAATGTGCCTATTGTGGTAGCAGTAAACTTCAAAAACTTATATCAGCACATTCATCCATGTCAGGGACTAAAAGTAATAACATGCCCGGGCCAAATGATACTACATGCTGTGGTTCTTCACCTCAAAATGCGGGTTGCGCTGGTCCTGGAAGTTGTTGTGGAAGAATTTAAATCAAAATTGTAAATTTTAAGTGAGAAGAATTCAATGAATGATAGTCTAGATGATTTTGTAGATCGACTCCAGAATACGATTAATGATGAAGCAATAGGGGTTCTTGGAGAACAGGGTTTTAAACGTTGGCAAAATCCGAAATATCGTGGAACATTAGAAAATTCTGATGCGCATGGGCGGATTACAGGAACATGTGGTGATACCATGGAAATTTTTTTAAAAATAGAAAATGATTCTGTGAAAGAGGTTTCATATCTAACTGATGGCTGTGGAACCAGCAATGTTTGTTGCTCTTTTGCTGCTGAAATGACGTTGGGAAAAACATTTGAAAAACTACCTGAAATTACAGGTGAATCTATATTGGAAAAACTTGGAGATGTGCCCAAAGATGAACAACATTGTGCATTCCTTGCTGCCTCAGCAGTCCAGGAAGCTAGAGATGACTACATGGTTAGGCATAAAAAATGATATAAATAATCAAGATATCATTTTAGCAAGAATTTCTTTTAAGCATTTTGCTGCTGTCATGGCAGTCATGGAATTAATATCATTTTTAGGATTAAGCTCCACAATATCTGCACCAACTATAGAAATATTGGAATTGTCTGAGGTTTTTATTTTTTGAATGATTTCTAAAACCTGTCTGGTTGAGAATCCTCCAGGTTCATGGTGAGAAACACCAGGCGCAAAAGCTGGATCGAGCGCATCCATATCAAATGAAATATAAACTGGTCCATTGAAATTTAAATTTATATTTGATGAAAAGTCCTTCATTTCAATGGTTTGAACATTGAATCTCTTTATCTGTTTTTTTTGATGAGGATTGATTGTACGGATTCCAAGTTGAATAAGATTGTTAACCAAATTGTCTTCCATAATTCTTGCAAATGGAGAACCATGGGAAAAAGTATTGTTATCAAGCTTATCGTAGAGATCAGGATGTGCATCAAAGTGCAGTAAGGTTAAATTGTCGTATTTCTTCGCGTAGGATTTAAGAATAGGATATGTAATTGAATGATCTCCTCCTAAAGATAGAACTCTTGCCTTTTGATCAAGAATGTCGGTAATGAAATTCTCAATAATTTGAAAATATTTTTTTGAATTAAAACATTCAATATCACCAAAATCATGCCAATTATTAGTTTTGCCCAGATCAATTCCATTTTCTGCACACAAGTTACCTGAATCAGAATAGAGACGTTCACGGATATGGGATGGTGCTAAAGCTGGTCCTCTTAGATAAGAAGAGTTGTAATCAAATGGAAAACCAACCAATACAACATCATTTTTTTTTAGTTTACTCGGTGTCAATTAATTTTAGCAGCCAAAAGTTATTATAGAGATGTTTTATTACTTTAATCACGCTATTAATGTTGATATCAAGTTCTCGATTTTGAATATCTGTAATTATTTTATAAATAACTTCCAATTTAATTCTATCGTCTTTGTTTAATGTTCTGAAATTTCCATTATCAGATGAATTAAGCCATTTTATTTCATTAAGAGATTTTTTTGTATGAATTGCCGGAGCTCTTTTGTCTCGATAAAGATAAAACATAGTATCAGGAGTTTCCCAAACAATACTGTTGAAATTTTTTATTCTGGAGGAAAAAGATTTTCCATCTATATGAAGAAAACTGATAACAATGTTTTTATTATCAATATCTTTAATTTTTATATGTTCAGGAAGTTTTTTTCTGCCTAATCGTGTTTTTGATGTACTAAGCAGGTAATCATCCATTAAAGTTTTAATAATAATATCGATCTTACCGATGTCATCTGAATCGCTGACTATCAAATATTTTTCATAATCTTTTACAGCATTTTCTTCATATTTCCTAAGAAACTTTCTAATTTCAGTCATTTCTTTTTGTTCGTCATCAGACAAAGCTTCAATATTTAAATATTCCCTTATCCAGGAAATTTGTTGTTTAAGCTTATCTAATTCTTCTGTTATTTTGTTATCAAATCCAGTGAATTTTTGAATTTGTTGAGGTAGAGGGATTCCCTCTTTTCTGAATTTATAATAATCAGAGGCCTTGTTTAGCACGTTTCTTATACTGATACCTTTTAAAATAACATCAAAGTCTTCTTTTAAACAGATAGAATCAATATCAACATTGAATTTTTTTGCTCTAAATCTTAAAAGGGTTTTCATCTCGGCTTGAGAAGGAGTATTAAGTGCAATGATATCTTTAGACATGCGCTGGACTATTGACTCATCAAAAATATTTGAATATTCTTCCCATCTGTCAGGGAAAAAGTTAAAAATTATTACGCAGTTTGGAATGTGGGTAAAAAGTTCTTTGATATCTTCTCCAAACTTCATTAAAAGGTCTTCATTATATTTCAGGCCTTCAAGCTGATCAAAAACCAAAATCAAAGGTTCATCCTGCACTGAAAGTTTGCCTAAAACAGAGATAGCTTCTAACGCAAATTCCTCACTACTTATCTTATCATTTATATTTTCAAGCTCGGTTTGGCGGATTTCATATTTTGATAATTCTAATCCGATTAGCCATTTGCGTACAATTTCCCGTCTTGCAAAATCTGGATAGGAACAATATTTTACAAAAGCTCTAACTACAGCAGCACCAATGCCCCAGCCATGGGTTGAGCCCCACCATTCCAAGGTTCTTTTTTCAATAGCACGCCAATTTTTTAATCTTTTTTCTTCATTGTTATTACTGCCAAGTTTTTTTAGTAAATTAAGGTGGTCTTTTTCAAGCATAGCCTTCATTGCAAGCATTTTTGGACCTGGTTTTTTTTGATTTAACACATCATTTATAAATATTTTTGAAAAACTTTTTGCAAGAAGATATTCTATCTGTGTATATTGTGTTTCCGGTACTTTTTGGACAAGAGATTCAACTATCCTTGCATAAATATGATAAAATACAGCATCAGGATTGTTGGGTTGCCTTATAAACAGGATTCTATTGCTGCCAATGCGCTCTTTAGCAAGGCGCATGATAAGGTGGGTTTTCCCGGCACCAGGCTCTCCTGCGATAATTACTCCTCTTGATTGATGATTTTTGTCATCACTTATTTCATCAATAATAGATTTAAGTCTTGTAAACTGAGCACTAAACAGGGTTTTTAAATCAACATGATCTTGAAAAGGGTTATCAACTCTGCTTACACCAAACGGATTAACATTTCTTCTTCTTTTAATATTTTTCATAATATCTTTATCTTAAATAATTAATTTTATTATTTATATTGTATTTTTGATAACGCAGCAATCAAGTTAAGTCAATAGCAAATTTATTTTACACAAATTTTACATATTTTTGTTGTATCAAGCTCTTTATAAAACTATAAACACAATAATGAAAAATAAATTGGATAAAATCGCGATTGTCAGCATTTCAGGCGTTTTTCCCGGTGCTGAAAATACGAACATTTTTTTAAAAAATATACAAAACAAAACAAACGCAATAATTGATGTTCCTGAAGATAGATGGATTCTTCCAAAAAGCATTGCTGTTTCAAAAAAGTTTGCTCCTGATACTGCGCTTTGTTCTAAAGCTGGCTTGATCACTGATTTTTCATTTGATTCATCCGGATTTTTAATTGATAAAGATCTTTTAATAAATCTTGACCTTTTACACAAATTAGTTCTTCACGCCGGAAGGGATGCATTACAAAAATGTTATATCAATGATGAAATAGCGAAACGCTGTGGTGTTATCCTTGCCGCTATTTCCCTTCCAACAGAAAAATCATCACAACTTTCTTTTGATATTTTATATAATAAAAAAAAAATTGATTTATCTCATGCCCTGTCTTCCCAGGTTGTTTCTTTTCCTGCAGCAATTCTTGCCAGAAGTCTGGGGCTTAAAGGAGGTTGTTATACGCTTGATGCAGCATGTGCATCTTCTCTTTATTCTATTAAACTTGCCTGCGAAGAACTATGGCAAAATAATGCAGATATGATGATTGCAGGTGGTGCCTCGCGGCCGGATTCGCTTTATACACAAATAGGTTTTTCTCAACTTCAGGCTTTGTCACCATCCGGCAAATGCTCTCCTTTTGATTCAAAAGCAGATGGTCTGGTTGTAGGTGAAGGTGTTGGAATAATTGTTTTAAAAAGACTTAGGGATGCAATTGAATGTAAAGATAAAATTTATGGGATTATAAAAGGATTTGGTCTTTCAAATGATATTGAAGGCAATCTTGTTGCTCCTGCTTCTGAAGGCCAAATAAGAGCTCTAAATCAA
>JAIOSM010000507.1 GCA_021107575.1 Desulfobacteraceae bacterium
CATGGAAAGACTGAGGCCAGAGAGTGTTCTCTCTTGCATAAAGAAGGATATAGTGTGCCGGTTATCAAGAACGCAAGACTGGTAAAAGATGAAACTGGGCAGATCCTTGGAGTAGTTGAAACCATTACCGATCTTACAGAACTTAATGCTATGAAAGAAAAAATTGAAGAAGCAAAGGTTCGTCTTAAAGAAGTGTATCGGCTTGGAAATATTATTGGGAAAAGCCCTGTGATGCAGAATGTTTTTGATGCTATCCTGGCAGCGGCTAAAAGTCGTGCAACCATAATGATTCAGGGAGAAAGTGGTACAGGAAAGGAACTTGTGGCAGGAGCTATCCATTATAAAGGATTCCCATCAGACAGCCCCATGGTAGTTGTTAATTGTAGTGCTCTTTCTGAAAATCTTTTGGAAAGTGAGCTGTTCGGCCATGTGAAGGGGGCCTTTACCGGTGCTCATAAAGATCGCCAGGGTCGTTTTGAAGAGGCAGATAAAGGCACTATCTTTCTAGATGAGATTGGTGAACTAACTCAATATATGCAGGTGAAGCTTTTAAGGGTATTGCAGGAAAGAGAAATTGAACGGGTCGGGGACTCAAGGAAACGAAAAATTGATATACGGGTCATTGCAGCCACCCATCAGGATCTCTATGACTTGGTAAAGCAGGGCAAATTTCGTGAAGATCTGTATTACAGACTTAAGGTTTTTCCTGTTCATGTGCCTCCCTTGAGAGAAAGACGTGAAGATATTCCATTGCTGGTTAATCATTTTATTGAAAAAGGGAATCAACGCGAATCAAAAAATATTAAAGGAATTTCTTCTAATGCCATGAAGAAACTCATAAATCATCCTTTTCCCGGTAATGTTCGGGAACTTGAAAATGCAATTGAACATGCCTTTGTAATCTGTGATTCTGGTAAAATCAGTTTAAAGGATCTTCCAATTGAGATTATTAATCATACAGCCCCGGGAAACCAGCCTGCCATGGATTCCTCTCAATCCATAACTTTTTCTCAGGTTCAGACTCAAACTCTTACTAAAGAAGCATTGCTTAATCTTTTGAATGAATGCGATTGGAACAAGGCACAGGTAGCCAGGCGTATTGGCAAGAGCAGGACATCTGTCTGGAAGTATATGAAAAAGTGGGGCATACCCCTTCAGCCTAAACACACTATCTGATAAATAAAATAGAGGTTAAATAATGCCAAAAAAAGTTATTATAATTGGAGCCGTAGCTCTGGGACCCAAGGTAGCCTGCAGGCTGCGACGCATTGATCCGGATGCTGAAATAACAGTCATTGACAGAGACAGCCTGATATCATATGGGGGATGCGGCATACCATATTATGTAGGTGGTGATGTGTCAGACCTTGAAGGTCTTTGTTCAACATCATCCCATGCAGTAAGAGATATTGAGTTCTTCAGAACATGTAAGGATATAAGTATTTTATCAAGCGTTGAGGCAACAGGGATAAATCGAAGAGATAAAAAGCTTGAAGTACGCCACCTTGAGGATGATAGAAAAGAAGAACTGGAATATGACAAGCTTGTGATTGCCACAGGATCAACTCCTTTCAGGCCTCCTTTCCCGGGCTCTGATTTACCCGATGTTTTTACTATATCAAACCTTCACAGTGCCAGAACCATAAAAGATAAAATTTCCAAAGGGCTGGTGGAAAAAGCTGTGGTAATAGGCGCAGGAGCTATAGGTATTGAGATGGCTGAAGCACTGGCAGATCTTTGGGGGGTTGAGACTACCATCATAGAAATGGCTGACCAGGTTTTGCCGGCAGCCCTGGGAAAGAACATGGCAAGGGTTGTAGAAAACCAGCTTATTACTAATGGTGTTAAAGTAATGCTTTCTCAAAAGGTAGAGCAGATAAATGGAGATAAAGAGTCCGGGGTTGAGTCTGTTGTGACGTCTGAAGGTGCTATTCCCTGTGATCTTGTTGTTCTTTCTGCAGGGATAAGACCAAATACAAAATTTGCTTCAGATGCAGGACTTGCCATTGGCAATTCAGGGGCTCTTCTTGTAGACAGGCGTATGAGAACAACGGACCCTGATATTTATGCCGGAGGTGACTGTATAGAGTTGAGGAATCTTGTCAGCGGGGAGAACATGACAATGCCTCTGGGCTCCTTAGCCAACAGGCAGGGCAGAATTATTGCCACCAATATTAATGGAGGGAATAGTCATTTCAAAGGTACTGTGGGCACTTTTTGTGTTAAAGTTTTTGAAATTGGAGTTGCCACTGCAGGGCTTACTTCCATACAGGCAAAAGCCACAGGGTTTGATCCTGTCCATTCAATTGTGGTTCAGCATGACAGAGCTCATTTTTACCCTACAGCTCAGCTTATGTATATTAAACTCATAGCGGATAAAAAGAGCAGGCAAATTTTAGGAATAGAAGCTGTGGGAGCCCAGGGCGATGCTGTTAAAGCAAGGGTTGATGCAGTTGCGCCTCTTCTTGCAGGCGGTGTTGAAATTGATGATATCTGCAACCTTGAAACAGGCTATGCACCACCTGTTGCCTCTGCCATGGATATTATTAATAATGCCGGCAATACTCTGGATAATATTTTTGAAGGGATGAATAAGCCAATAGATGTTCTTGATTTTATTAAAGAGTTTAAACAGGGTAAAACAAAAGTACTGGATATCAGGGATTATAAAGAGGTAAAGCCTTTAATCGATCGATATGGAGACAGGTGGATAAACATACCCCAGGCAGAATTAAGAGAAAGAATAGATGAAATCCCGACAGATGAGTCGTTGTGCCTGTTATGTAATACCGGTCCACGTTCCTACGAAGCTCAGATTGTTCTTAAAAATAATGGTATTACCAACACAAAAAATATCCAGGGCGGATATGGCATGCTCATTGTCATTGCCCCGGAGTTTATATACAATTCATAAACACTTCTTTTTCCATTCATTTATTACAAAAAAAAATCCGGGGCAGCTAGTGACGGTATTTAAGCTGCCCCGGAAAACGATAAGGTGGTTAAGCAGATTTTGGAGGTAAGTAAAATATTTTTTTACTTGAATCTGATAACTGAAGATAAAATAATGCAAATCCAATGCCAATCACATCTGGTTTCTTCTTAATTCTTTCATTTTTTTTAATTTTGTCTATTTTCAGCCTGTTTCGAAAGAATATTTTTTTTAAAAGTAGTTTTTATTTTTTGAAAGTGGCGATGCTTTTTGAAAAAGTAGCGTAACTGTAACGTTACTATTTTGTTCAGTGGTTATCTAAGCTCCGTCTTTTTATTTTTTTTTATCATAAATTTTTAATACTATAACCTTAATTTGCAGGCATGCCGGCTGATTTGAGTATTGTTCATTTTATTATTTTTGATTTTTGGCATCAACTTTGCTCTGTTACTTTTTTAAAGATGAACACCGCATCTGAACAATATTAAAAAAGATGCAATTTAAAAAACCCTTAACGGAGGATAGAGAAAATGACAGATCTTAATACAATAGAAGCAGCAGATCAGGTTGATGCAAGAGGAAGCGCATGCCCAGGGCCACTACTTGAAGCAAAAAAAGGCATTGGCAAAGTTCAGGTAGGTCAGGTTATTGAAATTTTGTCTAATGATTCAG
The DNA here is from genome assembly GCA_021107575.1 of Desulfobacteraceae bacterium. GTDB lineage: Bacteria > Desulfobacterota > Desulfobacteria > Desulfobacterales > Desulfobacteraceae > JAIOSM01. The sequence goes on from JAIOSM010000507.1 coordinate 3,605, forward strand.
GTACAAGAACTGATATCCCTGCATGGGCTGGAAAAGTCGGGCATGAATATCTCGGATATCTGGAAGCTGATGGTTATGACCGGCACTTTGTAACTAGAAATAAATAGGCAGGTAATTATGTCACCCCAGGCAAATAAAAGTGAAAATAAAATTTTGATATTAGCCACAGAAACATGTGCTTATCCCGGAGCAGATTCAGTGGGACAAGCACACTCAAGTTATCCTGCAAACACTTATATTTTAAGAGTAAGGGCACCTGTGCTTTTCCCTGATTCCTTTTATTTCGACTGTTTTAGAAAAGGGATAAGCGGTATTATTGTCATGTCCTGTGGTGAAGAATGTCCCTATGACGGTGCTTTTACGGCAATGGCAAAAAGACCGGACGGCGTTTATAAGAAAATGAAGGAAATGGAACTTGACCTGAAGCGTCTTCGCCTGACAGCTATTTGTACAGTTTGTAATCGATCTTTTTTAAATGAGGTTAACCAGATGGATAAGTTAGTGCGTGAACTGGGGCCACCTGAATTTAAAGACTAGTATTTAAAGAATATATTTAGAGCAATAGATAAATTATCAGTTCACTGCCTCTTTCAGGCAGTGAAC
>JAIOSM010000443.1 GCA_021107575.1 Desulfobacteraceae bacterium
ATACGACCATTTCCATCAATAAAAGGATGGGTGTATTCAAAATCTAAATGGAATTTTGTAATTCTTTGAATGATGTTGCTTGATGCATTGCCATAATACTCAATTGTTGCATTCTTCATTCTTTCGACAATCTCTTTTGGGGCAGGAGCTATGTGACTGCCAACTCTGACAAATTCATTATCAATGCGGAATCTTCCGGCGATTTCATCTTGAATATTTGCAATCAGCATTTTGTGTAAAAACAGGATAGTCTCGTTATTTAACTCAATTGTCTTAGATCTTTTATGAATATAATCCATAACCCTTGCCAGATTGGTTGCTTCGAACATCTCCCTTGCTGAAACAAATCTGTCTAAATCTATTTGCAATAAAATTTTTTCAGTTTCTTCTAAAGTTAATGTGCTGTTTTCAATGGCATTTGAATTATATACATTTTCAGCTATTTCTGCTTCATTGATTAAATCAATAATTGATTGTTTACCATCAATAGCGTTATAATATCTTTTCCGCAAATCATCTATTTTTTTAAAGACACTGTTCTTTTTCATAGTAATCATACTCTACAGATAATTCACGATTTTGTCAAGTAAATCGTGAATTATTCAGTTTAAAATAGATTTTTCACGATTTTATAATAATTTTGATGAATTAATTTCGATAATTGTTTATAGTTATAGGGCCCCATAGAGATTTTCTGTATTCTGCCAGATGATTCCGGAGAGTTCTTCTTCATCAGCATTTTTAATTGCAGCAAGCTTTTGAAAAACATGTTTTACAAATCCCGGCTCATTTCTTCTTACTTTATTCTTTTTAGGTGCAGGTGTTAAGTATGGAGCATCTGTTTCTATTAAGATTCTATCTTCAGGGATTAATAGAGCAAGCTCTCGTAATGCTTGTCCACGTTTTTTGATTGTAAGGATGCCGGTAATTCCGATATAATACCCCAGGTCAAGATATTTGAACATTTCCTCTTTTGATCCAGAAAAACAATGCACAACGCCTTTGCGTTTTTTAATGTTTGCTGATTCAAGTATTTCAAGGAACCTGCCATCAGAATCCCGTTCATGAAATATCATGGGTAGATTGAGATTCGCACCGGCATAAATTTGCCTTTCAAACCATTTTTCCTGAACATCGGAAGGAGAATGCATTCTGTTAAAATCAAGCCCTGTCTCTCCCCAGGCTCTGACGCAGGAATGGTTTAATGCAAGTTCCTCAAGTTTCTTAATTACATCATCAGAGCAAGTGCTTGCATCATGGGGATGCACACCAACAGATGTGATAAGGTTTCTGTGGTCTTTTGAAAGTTCAATTGCTTTTTTAGAAGTTTTTTCATTGATGCCCACAACCATAATACCATGTACTGAGGCATCCTGGGCACGTTGGAGCATTGCATCAAAATCTTTTTTAAAACAAATATCGTCTATGTGTGAATGACTGTCGAATAATTTCATATGGCAAGCAGTTCATCTCTTGTGACAATTGCAATAGCCTTGCCAACGTGTTTAAGTATGTTTTCAAGCCCGCCTTCCTGACGGTCAACAAGGATTACAGTAAGTATTGGATCCAGGCCTTCTTCCTTTGCCCTCTGGATAGCTTTTATTGTTGATCCGCCTGTTGTTGCTACATCATCAATAATCACAATCTTTTCACCTTTTTTAATATCTCCTTCAAGCCATTTTATCATACCATGATCTTTTTGTTCTTTTCTGATGGAAAAGGCTTTGATGGGTTGTGAATTGATTTCAGAGGCAAAAGCTGTGGCAACGGCAATGGGATCAGCACCGAATGTAAGCCCGCCAACTGCGGTACAGCCTGTATCTTTTATCGCATCAAATATTAGGTTGCCAATAAGATACATCCCTCTGGGGTTTAACATGACAGGTTTGCAATTTATATAGAAATGGCTCATTTTGCCTGAAGCAAGTTTGAATTCTGCCTCTTCACTATGTTTGAATGATTTTTTTTTTAATAATTTAATAAGTTCTTTTTTCATTGTTTTCCCTTTGCGTTTTAGCGTATAAAGCCCTCACTGCTTGGAAGAAGCCGTATTACGGATCACAGTGAGGGCAGAATGTAAGAAAAACTGTTTTACAGCACTCCTTGACACAATTGATTTATAACAGTAAATTTTATATCAGTCAATTTTGATAAAATTTACAGGAAAGAAATATCAGATATGAAAAGCAACAATTCAATAATAAGACTTTTCAATGTCAGTAAACGGTATGGGGCAAAATATGCTTTGCAGGATGTTTCCCTTGAAATTCAAAAGGGAGAATTTGTTTTTTTGAATGGACCTACCGGTGCCGGAAAATCAACGTTATTGAAAATGCTTTATCTTGCTGAAACTGTATCAGAAGGACAGATAATTGTTAATGGAATGAACCTGGCACGGATTTCAAGATCAAAGCTTGCTTTATTACGACGAAGATTTGGAATGATTTTTCAGGATTTTAAACTCATTTCAAACAGAACAGTATTTGATAATGTTGCGCTTGTGCTGGAAGTCGCCGGTGAAAAACCGGGTTATATACGTAAAAAAGTTATGCATGTCCTGAGGACTGCAAATATGGAAAAAAAAGTCCATTCATATCCTCCCATGCTGTCTGGAGGAGAGCAACAGAGAGTAGCTGTTGCAAGGGCTATGGCAGGGAACCCATCAATAATACTTGCAGATGAGCCCACAGGAAGCCTTGATGCTGAAGCAGCCCAGGCAACAATGGATTTTATAATGAAATACCATGAAAAAGGAGTAACCGTTATTATTGCAAGTCATGATATTCAGCTTATTAGCAGAACCGTCAAAGCAAGAAGTATACTTCTCAAAGATGGAATACTCCAGAATACAGCAACAATGCTTTAGAACCATGATTGACTATATGATTATAGTGGAGGCAGGATGAATCGTTTTGTGAGAAGAGCTTTGGTTGATATCCGGCTTAATAAATTTTTAAATTTAATAACTATTATTACGATAGCCCTATCAATCCTTGTTGTAAGTACTTTTATGCTTTTTTTTCAGAATATAAGTAACATGGTTGAGACCTGGAATCATGGTGGAAGAGTTATGGTCTATCTTGATAATAATTTTACAATGGATATGCTTTCTGAAACAAATACAAAACTGAAAAGTCTCAAAAATACAAAACAGGTATTTTTTATTTCAAAAGATATTGCTTTAAGTAATTTAAAAAAAGATATTAATTCTGACAGCATTTTTTTTGAGACTTTAAGTGAAAACCCCCTGCCTGATGCATTTGATGTAAGAATGGGCGGGGTTTCAAAATTTGAGGACGTAGCCTTATTTGCCGAAGAGATTAAAAAAATACCCATGGTAAGTGAGGTTGAATACGGTCAGAGCTGGCTTGATAAGTTTTTAAGTGTTTATAATTTGTTTAAAATTGTGGGCTATGCCATA
>JAIOSM010000232.1 GCA_021107575.1 Desulfobacteraceae bacterium
GTCCTGCCAATGTGGCAAGCACAATGTAACTTGCAGTGACGGGAAGTCCCATTCCAAGTACCAGAGAAGCAGCGCCGATCAGGAGAATGGCAAGTACCTTTATGCCATAACTCAATTCAAGAACAAGACTGGAAAACTTTAAGCCCATGCCGGTGAGACTTACCATGCCCACTATGATTCCGGCGGCTGCACATGCCACAGAAACCATGATGGCATTTTTCGCTCCGTTTTCAAGAGCTTTAATAATTGATTTGCCCTGGCCCATGCTGAAGCGAATCAGGCTTGGTTTATTGTCGCCGTTTACAATCCAGCGGATAGAATTCGCCATGACACTGATGACAAGCGTGCTGATTACAGCGACAAACCCTGCCATCATGGGGGAATAATTGGACACGAGGACATAGATCAATATCAGGACCGGAATAATAAAATGCAGCCCTTCTTTAAGCACTTTCAAGATTTTTGGAAGATTTTCTTTTGGTTCTCCTTTTAATCCATATTTTTGGGCTTCATAATGAACAAAGATCAATACGGTTAGATAATACATAATAGCCGGTACCATAGCTACTTTGATGATGGTCAGATAGCTTGTGTTGGTAAACTCTGCCATTAAAAAAGCCCCTGCTCCCATAATGGGCGGCATGAGCTGCCCACCAGTTGAGGCAGCAGCCTCAATGGCACCTGCCACATGGGGACGATATCCTACTTTTTTCATCATTGGTATGGTAAAAGAGCCTGTGGCAGCCACATTGCCGACAGCAGAGCCGGAGACTGATCCCATAAACCCTGAAGCAACCACAGATGCCTTAGCAGGACCACCTGAGAAACGGCCGGTAACGGCATAGGCCATATCAATAAAAAATGCCCCGCCTCCTGTGGTTTCCAGAATAGCCCCAAAAAGAACAAAAACAAAAACAAAGGTGGCTGCTACTCCAATGGGCAGTCCGAAAATTCCTTCGGTGGTCAGCCAGAGTGTAGTGGTAATCCGTTCAATGCTGTAACCCTTGTGGATGATCAATTCTGGCATATAGGGTCCGAACATGGCATAGGCAATACTGAGGGCACAAATCCCGGTCATAACAAAACCGATAACTCTGCGACAGGCTTCCAGCACCAGGAGTGTCCCGATAATACTAACGATCCGGTCATGAAGAAGCCAGTCTCCCTGGCGTTCAAAAATTGCAGTAAGATCGTTGATAATATAAAAAGTACAATATACTGATAGCCCGACCAGAATCCAGTCCAGAAAGAGCCAGAAAGAAAATTTATCTTTTCTTAGCTTTGAAAGCCCTGGTCTAAGTAAAAACGTCAGGCTAAGAATCGCCCCCAGGTGGATGGATCGCTGAACCAGAGCTGTCAATGCAGCTACGCCTGCAGTATAAAGCTGGTAAAGACTCAGGCTCACAGCAATTGTCATGATAATCCATGCGGTTACTTTCACAAGAGTTTGATTGGCATCTGCCACACCAGAACTTTCTGCAGAATCCTTGCCTTGAACTGTTTCAATATTTTCAACCATTGTGTTCCTCTATTTGTATAATTGGGGGCTCCCTTTAAGGGCTTGCCACATTTGATAAAGCATGCTTCTGGATTCCCCGGAAAATTTTACAGCCTTGTGTGGAATCGTATCTGAAAGATTATATCGCTGGTCTCTCCAGATAATGGTATGATCCACTCCGGGGCTTCCAACCCTTAATATGAAATTACCAACAGGCATGTGCATATCTTCGATCACTTCATAAATTCCCCGTTTCACCATCCGACCTACTCCTGGCATTTTTCCCATGCCCGCGCCAAATTTTTCATAACGTTCTTCTTCAATATAAATTTTTCCTGTTTTATCCATACTGTGTTCTTCCCAGATAGGCGCATTTTCCACCGAGTGATAATAATGAATGGTAAATCTTTCTTTTGGCTTAAGGGGCAAAGCAAGCAACAACTTTTTTTCTTTTACCAATGTGACCTGAAGTTCCTGATCACCAGGGGTTACCCATGCGGTCAGAATTAGTGATAAAACCAGGCCAAGCACACAAAATATAATAATTGAACCGGACCTGGTCATTTTATCCTCCTTAAGGAATCAGCCGTTTGGGTACTGCAATACCTTTTTCTTTCAAATATTTAATAGTTCCCGGGTGAAGAGGGATTGAGGAGTATTTTACTGTGTTCTCAGGAGTTGTATAAGCTGCAGAAGGATGAATTTTCATAAGATAGGCATTGTTTTCAAATAATGCCTTTACAAGCTTGTATACAAGATTTGTATCAAGGGATTTCTGGCAGATCATCACATTCCATACACCAATGGTCGGGACAGCCTTGTCAATCCCCCGGTATATTCCTCCGGCCAGTTCCACGCCTGCATAGGTGGTTTTAGAAGCAAGTACCTTTTTGGTCTGTTCAGGAGTAAAGGGCAAAATATTGATATCGTGGGTGGTGGATAAATCAAGGATAGAGCTTGTACCAGGGCCCACAGACCATACACCGACTTTAATAGTACTATCCCTTAAGGCATTTGCGCTTTCGGTAAATGATAGACGGCTGTCCTTAAATGATGTCATGGGAATGCCAAGAGCTTTTAATACAGCTTCTGCCATGAAGTTTGTGCCGCTGCCGGGGCTCCCTGTACTTATATTTAGTCCCTTTACCTGTTCAATATTGGTAATGCCACTTTTTTTAAGGGCAACCACCTGGAGCAGATTAGGATACATGATGGCCATGGAAAGAATATTATGCTTTTTACCTTTGAATTTTGACAGACCATTGTAACCGGCAACAGCAACATCTCCCATTACCTCACCAATGACGGTTTCACCCTTGTGAGCAAGTTTGACATTTTCAACGCTGGCACCAGTGACTTCTGCAACAGCTTTTACGCCTTTGACATTTTTAGACCAGACTTCAGCAACACCACCACCGTAAGGATAATAAATGCCGCCGGTTCCGCCGGTTCCAATACTGACAAATGTAGTTTTTGCAAATGCAGTTCCTGTGAAAACCATGGCTAAAAATAGAATGGACAAAATTATATGTGTTCGTTTCATTGAGTTAATCTCCTTATCTTAATTTGAAATCATTTGCTCATTGTTTTAATGAAAAGATCAATTTTCCCGGGAGCACCATTCACTCCTGCTACAGGATAGGTGAATTCTGCGATCTGTCCGGGTTTTATCAGACCTTTTTTGATTTTTCTGGGAAGAAGCCCGCCCACAGCCTTGCCGTTTTCCAGAAAGATATTGACCTTGAACCGTTGGTCTTTATTACTGATGTTTTTAATTGCTACATTAAAATGAAGGGTGTTTGCACCTTCCCATTTTTTAATAACACATGAGAAATTTTCCAAAGAAGCTTCCGGCGCAATTGTCTTGGTTATATCGGAATCTTCGGCACAGGAAAAGACTTCTCCCGGTTTAGGCCCTGCGTTCATGCATCCGGCCATGATAAGTATCCCTGCTGCAAAAATAAAAAAAGCCCAGGAAAATTTGATTTTATATTGATTCATACGACTCTCCCTTTTATAAAAATTAATAGATTTTAACACTCCTGTGTTACACTTTAAAATAATAGCAATTATGGTGCCAAAGACTGAACGCCTTTTTTTATGTTATTATTTCAATAGGTTAAGTAGAAACGTACAACAATTAAATTTGGTGGATAAGTAAAATGTGCGGTTTTAGCTCATATCTTCGGGCGAAAATCGCACACTTCTTCTATATGTATTCATCTGATTATTACCATCTGACAATCTGGTTAGCCATGACAAGAACGGACATGGGAATCTGGATATTGATATTTTTGGCAGTTTTCATATTTACTGAAATATCATAGTGATCAAGGACAGAAGAAGGAATATCCGAAGGTTTTGTTCCGTTTAAAATCAATATAGCTTTTTTGGCTGCGATTCTGCCAAGTTCATAATATTTGGGAACAAAGCCCAGCAGAACACCGTCTTCAGGGACCATACTTCCGACCGAGGAGAGGGAAGGTATCTTATATTTGTTTACTATTTCCATGATTCTTTTTCCCAAAAACTTGACCATGGAATCTGCCGGAAGAAAAACAGCGTCAACCTTGTCTCTCATTTGAGGTAGGGTTTTGAAAATGTCCTGTTCCCGGGAGACCTTATATTCTTTGAGAGAAAAGTGAAGCGTATTTTCCAGCCGTTTTACATTGTTTCTTTGGATAATGGAGTTCTGCTCTTTAGGGTTATAGATAATTCCTAAATTTTTATAATTGATAACCTTTTTTAAGGTCTTTAGCTGATGTATCGCTGAGACCTTGTTGCTGGCACCGGTAGCATTATTTTTAGAGCAATCCCAGCTTGCAATGATTCCTGATCCCACCGGGCGGCTGACAATATTGAAAACAACGGGTATATCTTTAATTCTTAATAAAACAGCCTTGGTAGCTGTTGTACCGAAAACATAGATAATATCTACCGGGTTGCTACAAATCCGTGTTATTATTTTTTGGAGTCGGGCATTGTCCTGATCTGCATTATATTTTATCAATGTTATTTCATGGGTGCTTTTATCCAGTTCATCAATAAAGCCTTTTTCAGCAATGGTTTCACCGCGCCACGTAATCATTGCAATACAATATTCTTTTGCAAATACAGGGCCGGGAAA
>JAIOSM010000357.1 GCA_021107575.1 Desulfobacteraceae bacterium
CATTTGCACCTACAAAAATTGCATGGAGCTATGACAACCGCACCACAGGATACCGTATTGTAGGTTCAAAACAGAGTTACAGACCGGAAAACAGAATCCCCGGAGCTGATATCAACCCTTACCTGACATTTGCTGGAATCCTTGCATCCGGAATATATGGTATTGAAAACAAAATCGAACCTCCCAAAGAATTTTCAGGAAATGCCTATGCTGCAGAGGATCTGCCACAATGTCCCTTATCTCTTTTAGAGGCAGCAGAACTTTTTAACAATTCCAAAGCAGCAAGATCACTTTTTGGAGACCATGTTGTTGATTATCTAGTGCATTGCGCTTTTCTAGAGAATAAAGATAATGAAAAAACTGTAACTGACTGGGAGCTTTTTCGATATTTTGAGAGAATTTAAAAAATTAGCATAACATTTAAGTATATAAAAAATTTTAATAAAGGAGACAAATCATGATAAATGAAATAACCCGTTTTTCATTCCCAACAATGATATCATTTGGCCCGGGCGCAGTAAAACTGCTCCCGGAAAACCTTGTTGAGGTTAGTATAAAATGCCCTCTTATTGTCACAGATCCCGGGCTGTTGAAGACTCAAGCCTTTAAATCAGTGGAATCTGTTCTTAAAGATTCTGATGTCCCGTTTGGTGTGTTCAGTGGTATTGGGCCCAATCCTCTGGATGAGGATATTGAAAAAGCTATGGAGGTTTATACAAGTAAAGGTTGTGATGGAGTCATTGGCCTTGGCGGCGGAAGCGCACTTGATGCAGCCAAGGTGATACCGGTTCTTGCGGTAAATGGTGGAAAAATCAAGGATTATGACTGCGGCACTGGTGGAAATCAAAAAATCCAGGGCCCTCTGCCCCAGGTAATTGCCATACCAACAACCGCCGGGACAGGAAGTGAAGTGGGAAGATGCTCGGTGATATCTTCTGCGTCAAAAGGCTCAAAATATATGATTTGTCACCCATTAATGATGCCGGCACTGGCAATACTTGATCCTGAACTCAGTGTCAGCCTGCCCGATTTTCTCACAGCCTCAACCGGAATGGATGCCTTAACTCATTGTGTAGAATCACTGACTGCCCCTGTTTTCCATCCAATGTGTGATGGTATTGCAATTAAGGGTATCGAAATCGTGGTAGATAATCTTGAAAAAGCTGTGAAAAACCCGGAGGATATAACTGCCAGGGGATACATGCTTATTGCTGCAATGATGGGAGCTGTCTCGTTTCAGAAGGACCTCGGTGCAGCGCATTCACTATCCCATGCTCTCTCATCAGTATGTGGGTTACAGCATGGCCTTGCAAATGCAATATGCCTTGTTCCTGTAATGGAATATAATATTGAAACTTCTGCCAAAGAATATGCAAAAGTGGCAGATTGTTTTCATATTAACACTTTTGATATGACTGATATCCAGGCAGCAAAAAAAGCAATAAAAGCCATTGCTGATCTTAATTTACGAATCGAGATTCCAGGGTCTCTTAAAGATGCCGGTGTAAGAGAAGATCAACTTGTAGAAATTGCTGCTAAAGCATTTGTGGATCCGTGTCATCAAACAAATCCAAGGCCATGCAGAGAAGAAAATTTGCTTGATATTTTAAAAAAAGCTTTTTAAAAAGGGGGTCATTATGAACAAGGGTTTTACAGGAACTATTCTCAATATAGATTTAAGCAGCAAAAAAGATGAAGAGATAAAACAACCTGAAGAATTTTACAGAAAATATATGGGTGGCAGCGCTATTGGTGCATACTTTCTGCTAAAAAAAACAAAAGCTGACACCATGCCGCTTGGTGCTGAAAATATAATCACCATTGCAACCGGCATTACAACAGGAGCTGCCGTAAGTGGAGTGAGCAGATGCTGTATTACTTCCCTGTCTCCTGCAACAAATGGCGCAGGAGACAGCCAGGTGGGCGGGAGTATAGGACCCATGATAAAAAAAGCCGGATATGACGCTGTTGTTATTTCAGGTAAAGCCTCATCTCCTTCTTATATTTTAATCAATGGTAAAGACATAAGCATAGAAAAAGCAGATAATATTTGGGGAAAAACAATTCTTGAAGCCCATGATATTTTATCAGAAAAACATGGAAGTAAAAACCTCAGCATCCTCCAGTGCGGCCCTGCCGGAGAAAAACTTGTCAGTTTTGCATGTCTTATGGGAGATCTGAATGATGCTGCCGGAAGAACAGGGATGGGGGCAGTTTTTGGAAGCAAAAACCTCCGTGCTGTTGTTGTAAAAGGCACTGGTAACATTAATTTCCATGATGCAGCAGGTTTAAAAAAAATGGCAAAAAAAGGCATTGACCGAATTCCCGGTTCAGGATTTCCTGAAACACTAAAAAAATATGGAACTCCGGGTGTTGTTGGCGCCCAGTCTGAAGCCGGGAACATGGCAACACATAACTTTTCAAAAAGTTTTCATGAAAAATATAAAAACCTGGATGGCTCTGTTTTTGAACCTGTGATTGGTGCGGGTGGCACCACTTGTTTCGGCTGTGCTGTTGGATGCCGAAAAAAAGTCAAGGCTGAAGAGCCATACAAAGTAACGGACAGGCTTGGAGGCCCCGAGTTTGAAACACTGGGCCTGTTAGGCACTAATCTTGATATTACAGATGCAGTGGCAGTGGCAAAGGCAAATGAGCTGTGTAACAATTACGGGCTTGATACAATAGGCATGGGTGGCGTAGCTTCCTATCTTTTTGAATGCATGGAAAAGGGCCTTGTAAATTCTGATAAAACAAATGGCAGGGTGTTAAAATTTGGAGATGCAGATGGCCTGCTCTGGCTTATTGATAAAGTCATTAATCGTGAGGGAATAGGAGACATCCTGGCTGATGGCCTTGTAAATTGTATAGAAAAACTAGGCGAAAACACTGCTCCATATGCTATACATGTTAAGAATCACGTCCCTGCCGTCCACATGGCTCAGGTAAAACCGAGCCTGGCTCTTATGTACGCTGTTTGCCCCATTGGTGCTGATCATATGTCCTCGGAACATGACTGGCTTTTAGCCAGTGATTCTGAACTTTCAAAAGGTCTTGGAATTCTGGGATCAGAAGATTCAGCAGGAACAGGTCTTAATAAAGTTCGTATGACTGTTTATTCACAGCATTTATACAGTTTCCTTGATTCAATGTGCTTATGTATGTTCTGCTGGGGATGCGGCACTCTGTATTCCTATAGCGATATTGAAAATCTTATACACTCAGCAGCC
>JAIOSM010000504.1 GCA_021107575.1 Desulfobacteraceae bacterium
ACGAAAACCCCGTTCAGGCACGATTTTGAGTTTTTGGTTTTGAGTTTTGAGCTTAAATGTTGCGCTAAATTTAAGTCAATTATTGTCATAGATTATAAGATAAAGGTTTGCAGGCATTCTATCATGTAAAAACATAGAACTACTATGTTTGATTAAAGAAATTTGTTTAAGCCCTTATTGTATAAGGTTCTACAGCTTTTACGATTTTTGGAAAATATAGTTTATTTAAGATATTTTATGTTTGATATAATGTAATAATTACAGATAGTTATCCGATATTATTTATTCAAGCCCACTATGTTGAGGTTCTTATAGTTGATTTATCTCTTAAAATCCTTATACTATAAGGCTTTAAGGCGAATCAAAATTATTTAGCGCAACATTTAAGTTAATGACCTAAAAGAGATGTTGCTTAAGGAGTTTGCCGGACAGACTCTTACTATGCGTGGAATCTACGAACAACACAACGCTGATACGCCTTACATCAAGAAAAATTATAAAAACGTTCTCTTGGAACTCGAAGAAGAAGGCAAAATCGCAGCAAGCAACCACAGAAAAGGCACTTTTGGTGATTCTGTTATGGCTATCTTCCCCAAATTATGAGGGCAAAAAGATGGGCGTTAAATCATCAATTGAGTGGACAGAATCTACGTGGAATCCTGTCACCGGATGCACAAAAATAAATGAAGGATGTACTCATTGCTATAAGGACATTCCGATATCCTTTATACATCAAGTATTCGATATCATGAAGCGAGCGCATTGGCATAGATTTCAAATTTTGACCAAACGGTCTGAACGTCTTGCTGAACTTGCGTCTTTGCTGAGCTATCCGGATAACGTTTGGATGGGAGTGACTGTCGAAAATGTTTCCTACATAAAGCGCATTGACTATCTTCGTAATATCCCTGCGGCAGTTCGATTCTTGTCTTTGGAGCCGCTTTTAGGGCCACTTTTCGATATTGATTTGACAGGCATTGACTGGGTTATTGTCGGCGGTGAAAGCGGCCCGGGAGCAAGACCAATGGATAAAAAATGGGCGCTTGATATTCAGCATCAATGCCGTAAGGCGGACGTTCCATTTTTTTTAAACAATGGGGCGGCGTGAATAAAAAGAAGGCTGGCCTAGTATTGAATGGTCAAACGTGGGATGATATGCCTGTTGTACCACATAGATTAACGGCAAGAGCAAAAAGGGCAGGCAATTATAAAGGAGAGTTGGGCAATTCATCCTGAACCGATGGCCCAATTTCTTTAACCTCATTTTTTCAGTATCAGCATAGGCAAAATCAATGGAAGAATTAGCTGAAATACTCTTTCCATATTTCTATTATAAAGAGACCGGTCTTATTACTTCAATTTGGGTAGGCTTGCTTCATGTGGCTTTTTTTGCTTTGCTCATTCATTTAATCATAAAAACCCGTATCATTAAAAAATCAATACTTGGAGTAAGTAAAGAGTTTGCAGAAAGTCTCATTTCATCGAATAACTATTTAAAAGATAGCTGGAAATTATATCTTCAACATTTTGTAACTTTGGGTGATAACACAAAAAAGACTGACGATTTTGCAGAAAGCTATTTCAATCAAACCTTAGTTCAAAAACAGATAAATGTTGAATTCTGGAAAAGTATTCCCGGTATGTTTGTCGGCCTTGGGATTCTTGGAACATTTGTTGGTCTCACTCTTGGGATAAGTGATTTTAATTTCTCATCTTCGGACAAAATTCTTGATAGTATTGAAACTTTAATCGGCGGCATTAAAACAGCGTTTTTGACATCACTGCATGGTATATCTCTTTCCATTATTTTTGGTTATTCCGAAAAAATTCTTTTCAATACATTTGGAGACCCCATCCAGAAAATATGCGGTCTCCTTAATGATAAATATAAATTTACAAAAGAAAACAAAATTCAGCTTGCCCAAAAGGAACGTAACGCATTGTTTCAAAGATGGGAATCATCTGCTGATAAATTCCGTTTGGAGATGCAACAAGCTCTTCTTGATGAATTTAAAGTTCAGCGTGTTGAGATTCAAAAACATATATCCGATGACCTGAAAAATTTTACAACAGATATTCAAGAATTGTTTGTTGTAAAAGATGAAGATGGAAATGATATCCTGCCGTCAAATTTATTCCGTGATCTCTTACGAGAATCTGAAGAACAATCCAAGGCATTGAAATCGTTTTCAACTGATCTATCGGATGTTATCATGGACAAGTTGGAAACGATGTCAACCCGTTCGATACTTCCTGAATTTGAAAAGATATTAAATTCTTTAAAAACACTTGAAACATCTCTTAAATCTTTTTCTTCATCAACTGGTCAGGATATTGGAGATCAATTAAACAAAGCAATCGCTTCTTTAGAAAATAACCTTAAGTCCATTATGGAAGATTTTCGAGAAGCATTTAATGCCGGTGCCATGCAGCAATTGAACAGGGTAATTGAGTCATTGAATGAATCCGCAGGCGTCATGGAAAAGCTTCCAGATATCCTTGGCAAAATGTTGGATGATATCAACCAAACAAATCATAAAGAATCCCAAGAACGTCAAGAACGAACTAAAGAAGAGTTTGATAACACTATCAATAAATTCAAAACATCCATAGATTCGATTATAGGCAGTCTCTCAAAAGCTGAAAAACAACAGATTGACAGAGAGGGGGCATTGCTGGATCAGGTAAACAACAGCCTATCGACTTCGGTCAAACAGATTGAAGATATAATTTTGGTTCAGGAAAATTACACAACAGAAATAACGAATTTGCTTTCTTCAACCACAAATGTTGTAAAAGACGAACAAGCGCTACTCTCCCACATCAATGAAAACAATAAGCTAATGGTAGAAATAACTAATAAATTTGACACTATTTCAGCCCGTTTAAACGATAGTACCGACCAGATGGATGATGCCAGTAAAAGCTTGGACTCTTCGCTTCAATCTATCAAGCACATGTTCCAGAAGATGACGGAATTTAATGATAAAACGCTTGATCAGATTGGCGACTCCCTGTCAGAAAATCAGGAAGTTCTTAATGATTATGTCAGGAAGTTTGAAATTATCAGGAATGGATTAGGTGATATTTTTACAGAAGTTGAAGGTGGGCTGACAAGATATTCAGTTAATGTAAAAAATGGAATCAATGACTATCTATCTGAATTTACAAATAAATTGTCAAAAGCATCAGGGGAATTGAGTGGAAGTGTTGAAGCGCTTAATGAGCTTTTTGAGATTATTTCTGACCAGTTGGACAACATTCATAGATGAAACCACTCTTTTCACAGCCAATAATTTCAAATGATGAAAACATTTTTTCCCTTTCGATCAGCGATTTGATGACTGCATTGCTTTTGGTCTTTATCCTGATTTTATCAGGAATATCGTTGAAATTGGCAAAACAACAGGAAGAAAACAGGGAACGTCTGGATATGATTAGCGTCCAGGAAGAGGCCAAAAGAAGAATTATCGCTCAGCTTAAAGGTGAAATGGATCAGTTTGATATTGAGGTAGACCCAAAAACCGGAGCTATTCGAATTAAGGAAGGTGTCTTATATGAATTCGGAAGATCTGAATTAAATGAAAAAGACAAACGATTTCTTAATAAATTTATCCCTAGATATGCGGAGATATTGTTCGCAAAAAAGGAGATCAGGGAGCAAATCGGACAGGTAATAATTGAAGGACATACGGACAATATCGGCGCTTATTTATATAATATGAAGCTAAGCATGGATAGAGCTTACAACGTAGTTCATTACGTTTATTCTGAGGAATTCGTTGATTTTAATTACAAGAATATCCTGAGAAAAAAGCTTTCAGCAGATGGCAGAAGTTTTGTAAATCCGATATCTGCAAATGATACGAAAGAAGGCAGGCGAAGAAACCGAAGAGTGGAGTTTAAGTTTAGTTTTAAGGACTGGACAATCCTCCAAAACGAGCAGTTCAACAACTGGAGTAATAATGAATACAGCAAGAAGCCTGCTCAATTTTAATTTTGATGCGAGTAAGTTTATTAAATTATATCAGAATATTATTGATGATTCCACAAAATTGGAAATCAATAAGGATCAAAAAAAGATAGAAAAGATTATTGATAAGTTTTCTCCTTTTACACCAAAAATCCCGCCCGATGTTGGAGAAATTTATCGTTTGTTTATGAAAAGCGCCAATGAAGGCAAAAGCGCTATAGAAAGAAATTTTAGCAGCTTGCGAAATGTTAAAAAACTTGTATGGTCGCTCTCTTATAAAGAAGGAGCGGAGCAATCAATTGTTGATTCAATTTTTTGCCCTGAAGCACTCAGGGTCATAGATGATCATTTCAAACCAAGCATGATGCTGGCCATTTTTTCTGCTCTTATGAAAAACTGGATAAGTTCGGACACCCATCTTTTGAAAAGCTTTATTACCAGCAAATTGAAGAAAAATAATGGTCAGAGTAAACGCCTTTCCGCTGTAAAATTAAAAGTACAGTATTATCTTGATCCAGCAGGAATTATCAATCTGTGCCAAAACATAATTGCTGATAACAAACAACCTGATAATGTTTTTGAATATCTTGAAGCGCCAAAGTCTATGATTGGATTTGAATATTTCAGTGAATTCGCTGAAACCTACACAAAACTTCTCACAAGACAAACTGATTTTCTTGAAAAGATTGACAACATATTCTCCTTTTTAAAAGATCATAATCTAAAAGATACTTATAAAAAGTGTCTTGAAAAAGTTGTTTTAAAGGTTGATAGCATCAGTAATTCGGATTCTATTCGAATGAAAATCCTCAATTTTTGTTTTCAGCATATTGGCGACCCATCATCCGAACTTTATTGGCGTCCCTGGAAAAACGCAAACGAACAGGACAAAAAAAACCTTAACAAAGCCAGAAGAATTCTAAACCAGTGGCTTGCAAACAAGTTTATCTATCTGTTTTTCGATAAAATTGCTATGGATCAAGACCGGAAGGAATTCTGGAACAGATATATTGATTATGTAACCAACTTTAAAATCTACATGGACAACACAAGGCTATACAGTTTCAAATATAACAATCAGGATATTGAGCCTGCGATTTTAAATTGCAAGTTGGGACAGTTGAAAGGAAGCGGCAGCATAAGCTCTTTTGTATTGGAAATTAAAAATTATAATTTTGTTGAATTCAGCCACACAGGAGGCGCTTGTTATATTTATAAGTCAGGAAATGAGTTAAAGCCTGATTTGAGCAGGGAAATTATTAGATTAGATCGCTTGAAGCATCCTGATAATAGACAGATGGCAGTTGGAACAAATGGTCAATTTTACTATTTTCATAAGGAAGGCAGAGTCTTCCATCAGGGAGATTGGCAAACAAGATTTAATGCCTGGATGAAAAGATATTTGTATATTCGGTGAGTTGGATGGAGAACAAGACAGAACAATATTTGATATTTTCCGAGAGTATAGATTCCGGCAACCCACGCGCGTTTCTATTTCAAGAGCTTTTGGAAAACGGACTTGCTCAAAAAGAAAATGAGAAAATTCTCATTTCTCATGAAGAAATATGCCGTTTGTCATCTATTGATCAAAAGATATTAGAACTACCTGATCCTTATCCTTTTGATATCAAAATTGATGCATCAGGCATGCTGCATGAATCCGACATGCAGCTTGTTCTTGGATTTTACGAATATAATCATGGGAACCAATTGGTTGGAGAATGCACTGGCTGCATTTTGACATTGGAGGATGGAACCAAATACCTTCTTTCTCCAGAGCAGTATCGTTTGAGCGAGGCTGTGGAAGAGTTCAATGCTATTCGGGACAGGGATTTCCCGGCCAGCCTGATTAGGTTTTCTGAAATTAAACAGTTATCAAAAAAATCGGCTGCCATTCTTGATTCTTATCTTGAGGCCGAGAATATATTTGTTCCTGAAAAAATTGGCCTCAAACTGTCAAAAACCGAAGACAGAAACCTGGAAATATTGCCGGAAATTGAGTCATCAGACAAATCCGATATACAAGAACAATTTGAGACTAAATTCGATACAGCTCGGAATGTCAGGCAAAGTTATACAATCAAAGATGAAAAAAATGACAGAGTTAGAATTCCTTTCAGCAAGAAACAGCAAGATGAGTTGAGAAAAATTAAAAAATATCGAAGAATAGGTGGCAATGAAAAGGAAAAGATACTTCAAAGCCCCCAAGAAATTTTTGATCCGGGAATTTTTGATCTGGACAATTTCAGCGATCGGGTTATCAAAATCGGTCTGTACAAACCCCGGTATTTCCCTTTTATTTCTCCTTACGAATCCGAATGGATTCCTGGCATTATTATCCATTCCGGTCATGAAGAAATAAAAGTGCTGGTTCCGGATAAAGAAGAACTGAAAAATCTGCAAAAAGCTCACGAAGAAGCTGTTTCAAAAGGAAATGAAAATGTTGAATGGAAAGATAAAAAAATTCCAATCAACAACGCAAAGGAGCTGATTGATTTATCAAAGAAACAATTTGAGAACCTAAAATCTCCTGTGGAAAAAACAATAGATGAAAAAAAGAATGAAAAGAAAGTTCTAATCATCATAGATAATCTCTATGATGACAAATATCAAAGACACAAAAAACAACCTGTGCCTGTGCCGAAAACGTTTATTCACAATTTCAAGAAACCGCCCACACTGAAAAGAGAAGTTCGTTTATATGAACACCAGCGAGAAGGCATTGCCTGGATGGAATCACTATCTGAAGACAACAAGTATCCAGGCGGGTTGTTGGCTGATGATATGGGTCTTGGGAAAACGTTACAGGTACTTTCATTTATAGACTGGCATAATGCAAATCAGAATAAAGAGAAAAAGCCTTATTTAATTGTAGCGCCTGTTACTCTGCTGGAAAACTGGCAAGCAGAATTCCGCAATTTTTTTAACAGCGATATAGAGATGTCATCTGTTTATGGTTCTGGAAACAATCAGATAACACTAAATAATTTGAAAAGACATGCCATTTTTTTGACCAATTATGAATCTGTTCGGACACGCAGAAATCACTTTATTTTCGGGCAGATAGACTGGGCAGTAGTTGTCCTTGATGAGGCGCAAAAGATTAAAACACCAGGAACTTTGGTAACAAATGCTATCAAGGCTTTGAAGGCTGACTTTAAGATCGCTGCCACAGGAACCCCTGTTGAAAATTCTATGGTTGATTTGTGGTGCATTACAGATTTTGTTGTGCCCGGACTTTTAGGGAGCGCAAAAAATTTTTCTGAACAATACCAAAAACCGATTCGAAAAAATATTTCAGACCATGAATTAAATCAGCTTGGGCAGAAACTTCGATCTCATGTTGGACTTTATTTCAAGAGAAGATTAAAAAAAGATATTCTGGTCGATTTGCCCAAAAAAATAGAACAAAAAAAAGAAATTATAATGCCAGATTACCAGAGAAATACTTATCTGAATGCGATCCAGCAAGGGCAGACTGCTGGCAGAAATGAAATATTATCAACAATCACAAAGATTAAAAAGATTTCCGATCATCCATATTTGATAGAAAAAAATTGCCAGGATATACCTTCACAAAAACTGATAGAAACCTCTGCAAAACTGCAAGCCACTATTAAAATACTTGAGCAAATCAAAGGTAAAAAAGAAAAGGTAATTATTTTTGCCGAATTCAGAAAGACACAAGCAATTTTACAAAAAGTGGTGCAACATGTTTTTGCTTTGAAGCATGTTTCCATTATAAATGGAGAAATGGCGTCCAGAAAAGGGAGAATATCTCAAAAGGAAACGCGGCAGGAAGCAATCGACAGGTTTCAAAAAGAAGCTGGTTTTAATGTTATTATCATGTCGCCTGTTGCAGCAGGATTGGGGCTGAATGTTACTGGCGCCAATCATGTTATTCATTATTCCAGACACTGGAATCCCGCAAAGGAATCTCAAGCAACTGACAGGGCACACCGCATTGGACAGAATAAAAATGTCTTTGTTTATTATCCCATCTCAGTTTTGAATGAATACAAAACGTTTGATGTTATCATTGACAACCTCTTGCAACAAAAAAGACACCTCGCTGATGCCGCGATGTTTCCTTCGGCTATATGTGAGGTTGATAAGGAAGATTTTAGTGAAGAATTGTCTATTTCAGTAGAAGCGCATTACAAAGAAGATGTTCTCAAATTAGAAGACTTTGACCAACTCGAACCAACATTTTTTGAAGCCGCTATAGCCGCTATTTATGAAAAGAAAGGATACCAGATTACTCTAACACCAAAGTCGAATGACAAGGGCGCCGATATTGTCGCATTATCAGAAAATCGCAATTATATCATTCAGGTCAAACAGTCGAAGTCACCAATCAATGGCAATTCAGTCGGTGAAGTTTTAAAAGCAAAGGGTTATTATGAACAGAGATACAATGAACAATTTTATTTGAAAGTAGCAACAAATAATGAATTGAATTCAAATGCTATAATGCTTGCAGATGCCAATCATGTTGAAATTTTTGACCGTTCTGCAATTAAAACTTTTCTTAAAGCTGAAGAACTTTTTTTGTCTGAAATTCATGAGATTGAAGATAAACGCCTTGCGCGTATTTAAGCTTTAAAACTGTCTTAGGGAACGAGGGGCTGAGTTAGTGTGTGCTCGGTTTTGACTACTACAACCCGAAAACCGAAAATGTGGAGAGCTGAGGTAAAAAAGAATATCGCTATGTGCTTACTCGATACAGATTATGACAACAAAAGTCTTTCCCCAAATCAGATTTTTCTTCCCCATGGCAGGCTCAAACGACGAATGGAGCAGGCTTTCAAAAAACCTGAAAGCGGAAATTAATCTGGAAAAGATCAAGGCATTTCGAGGCACAATCTCCCTTCCATTTGCAAGGGGCGACAATGACAAGTTAGCTGTGAAAATCATTGATGATCGAGACATTGAAAGTTAGAGGATAATTACATTATGAAAACAGT
>JAIOSM010000472.1 GCA_021107575.1 Desulfobacteraceae bacterium
CCAACATATCAGCATAAAAACCAATTCTGTTTTAAATAATATTTATCAACTCCAGAGTTTTTATTTTTCCATTAAATCATCAGGGTATTCCATGCTGATCAATGGTGAGAAAATTAAAGGAGAAACCTTTGAAGTTACAATGACAACAGGGAATACAACTCAGACAAGAAAAGTAAAGATCCCTGAAGATGTAATTATCTATTCGCCCATGACTGAAATGGCAATGAAAAAATTAAAACCCGGGCAAACACTTTCGATTTTGACTTTTGATCCTGTAATAATGTCTAAGGCAAATATTATGTTTACAGGAGTAAAAAAAGAGAAAATTATAATTAGCAACAAAGAGTATGATACAACACTCATATCTATCAATATGAAAGGCGCTGTTTCAAAGCTGTGGATTGATTCTTCAACAGGGCAGCCGGTCAGACAGAGCACACCATTTGGCTGGACAATGGAAAAGAGCACAAGTGAAGAGGCATTAAAAAGCAAAACAAAATTTGATAATAAAAGTGATATCCTTGTCAACCTTGCAATCAGACCTTCGGGTTTACCTGTTGAACCCGATGCCGATGGTATGAAATTAAATCTAAGTGGAGTTAATCTAAAGGGTTTAAAATTTGAATCAGACCGGCAGAAAGTGTTGAACTCAAATGGAACAGAGACTGAATTGATGATAGTTAATGGTAATAGAAACGAGTCTTTGTATCACGAAAAATTATCTAATGGCGCTTTAGCAGTATTTTTAGAACCAACCACAGCTATACAGTCAGATCATCCTAAGATAATGAAGGCTGTTAACAAAATTATACGCAAGCTTGATATGGATTCTTCAGGCAATCATAATAAAGCTGAAGCAGAGGCAATTTTTAAATGGGTTTATAAGAATGTCGCAAAAGAAATGACTATAAGCCTGCCGTCTGCTCTTGATGTACTGCATACAATGAAAGGTGATTGCAATGAACATACTTATCTTTTTGTTGCACTTGCCCGGGCAGCGAAGATCCCGGCAAAGGTTATAACAGGCCTTGTTTTTACAAAGGGACGATTTTATTACCATGCCTGGCCTGCAGTTTATATTGACAGCAAATGGCTTGAAATGGATCCCACCTGGGGTCAAACTTATGTTGATGTTTCTCATATCGCAATTGTTAGCGGAGAAATTGGAAACCAGTTTCAATTACTTCCTCTTATGGGGCAGCTCAAAATTGAAATAACAGAGGTTATGTATGATAAGAATCAATAAATTATCGAAAAGCTATGGATCGGAAAACCATGGGGGGGCACAAAACTCGCGTAAGGTTGAAGCTGTAAAAAACCTCACATTAAATATCCCCAAAGGAGAGCTTTTCTGTTTTCTCGGGCCCAATGGTGCCGGTAAAACCACAACCATTAAAATGCTCACAGGTTTATTGCGGCCATCTTCAGGTTCTATATTGATCAATGGCATAGATCCTGAGAAAGACCATATCAGCTCTAAAAGAATAATCGGTTATATACCTGATATGCCCTATCTGTATGAGAGATTGACCACAACAGAGTTTTTTGAGTTTACCGGGGAGCTATATGATATTCATAAAGAGAGTATCATTGAAAAACTTGAAGAATCTTTCGCTCTTTTTGGATTGCTGGAGTATAAAAATGTACTTGTAAAGGATCTTTCCCATGGGTTACGCCAGCGATTGATTTATTCTACAACTTTTTTACATGACCCTGAAATTCTTTTTATAGATGAACCTTTGATAGGGCTTGATCCATATACCATACGCCTTATAAAAGATCTCTTAAAAGAAAAAGCGGAAAACGGGATGACTATTTTTTTAACTACTCATATTCTGGCATTGGCAGAAGACATTGCCCATAGAATCGGAATAATAATGAGAGGGGAGCTTATAGAAACAGGAACTCTGTCTGAGCTTTATGAAAAACATGGAAAAAATAATCTTGAGGATATCTTTTTAAGTCTTACAGGTAAATAGTTATGTCCATTGAAAAAGCATTATTTAAAAAAATAAAATACAGTTTTTTTAACCTTGGCAGGATATTGAGCATTCAGTCAAGGTTAAAGGTCTTTTTTATTCTATGTTCTACCATTGGTTTGATAGCAGTGATGTGGCTGATGTTCTATAGCGGGTTTCGTTATTTTGATACAATGAGTGGATTTGGCAATATTATTATTAATAAATTATTTACATTTTTCTTTCTTGGCATGGGAGTGATGCTTGTGTTTTCAAGCATTATCACATCCTATTCAACTATCTTTCGATCTGAAGAAATTCCTTTTTTACTTGTTAGGCCCGTGGGATATAATCAGATTACATTATATAAATTTTTTGAATCCACACTCCTTTCTTCATGGGCGTTTGTTTTTATTATCCTTCCTTATGTAGGGGCATATGCTACTTATAATGAGATGTCAGTTCTTTTTGCAATATGGACATTAATTTTTTCTATTCCATTTTTGATAATATGTTCTGCTTTTGGCTCAATTTTTATAATAATTTTTGTGAGATTTACTCCAAAATCAAAGAAGTTTTTTTTCTTTTTAATTGCAGTGATAGTTTGTTTGTTGATTGTTACATTTTTACTAAACCCGACTTCTGATACAGATAAAGCCATGGAAGTTTTTGATGTTTCTGCTATTCTTCCGGGGTTAAATTTTGCATCAAATCCAATGCTGCCAAGCTTTTGGGCTTCAGAAGGGATAATGGCTCTGACACATGGGCAGATTTTTCGGGGTGGCATGTTCTGGCTGCTTTTAATGTTAACAGCGACTTCTCTTTTAGTTCTGATAAATGATATTGGCGGGTTGTTGTTTTATAACACATGGCTTTTGACTATGGAAGGCGGGCAGAATAATAAAAGAGCGCCCATATTATTTAAGTGGCTTGATAAACTTTTATTTTTTTTGTCCCATGATATCAAGGCAATGATTAAAAAAGATGTCAGAATTTTTTTTCGTGATCCTGTTCAATGGTCTCAAGTACTGATTTTTTTTGGTTTAATAGGGTTATATTTTATAAACATAAGAAATTTTCATTACCATTCAATAGATGCAATGTGGAGAAATATGATTGCCTTTTTGAATGTATTTTGCCTCTCCATGGTTTTATCTTCCCTTGGTTCAAGATTTATATACCCGCAGTTGAGTCTGGAAGGGCAAGGGTTTTGGGTAATAGGGTTATCACCCACCAGTATGAAACGAATAGTTTTAACAAAGTTTTTTTCATCTCTTTTTGCAATGATTATTATCAGCGTAACCCTTATTCTGATATCCTCTTTTATGCTGAATGTAGAAAAAGAAGTACTGATTATAACTGTAGCTCTTATCGTGTCTGTCTCAATTGCAATCTGTGGATTATCAACTGGGCTTGGAGCAATATTTATAGACCTTAAGCAAAGGAATCCTGCTGCAATAGTTTCTGGATTTGGCGGGACATTGAATCTTATATTAAGCCTATGTTTTATAATTGTGAGTATTGTACCCACAGGTCTGATATTGCACTTGAAAACTGTTTCAAAGATAACCAGTCAAACAGCAGAAAATCTTTTGATGTTCACAGGTTTGTGGCTCATAATAATAATTTTGAGCTCCAGCATTTTACCTTTATCGGTTGGTATAAAATCATTAAACAAAAACAAAGGTATGTAAACTCAATATCTAAACTTTGAATTTTTTCATCATTTCAGCAAGATTCCGGGCAAGCTCGGAAAGTTTTTCAGCATCAACTTTAACATTTGTACTGGATTTTGCAATTTCTTCTGACGAGTGATTAACCTCAGCAATTTCTCTGGTTACTTCCTGAGATACTGTTGAACCTTCGGAAACATTGTTATTTACTTCATCTATGTTCGAAGAGACCCGGACAATATTTTCATTAATTTCTTTTGTAGTTGCTGATTGTTCTTCTACTGCTGTTGCAATAGTGCTAACTATTTCGTTTATTTCTGTAACTACTTTGGAGATGCTTGCAATTTCAGTTATTGTGTTGTCTGTTGAGTTTTGAATTCCTGTAACCCGGTCTTTTATCTCATTTGAGGATTCAGCTGTCTGATTGGCAAGATCTTTTATTTCATTTGCCACAACTGCAAATCCTTTTCCGGCTTCTCCTGCTCTTGCAGCTTCGATTGTAGCATTAAGCGCAAGAAGATTAACTTGTGCAGATATATCTGTTATAGATTCAACAACCTGACCAATTTCTTTTGCAGCTTTGCCAAGTTCATCGATTTGAGTCGAAGCAGTATCAGTTTTGATTACTGCATCATCGGTTATGGTTCTTGCTTTTTCAGCATTTTGTGCAATTTCGTTAATGGTTGAAGACATTTCTTCTGAGGCAGAAGCTATCATGTTAACACTGGCTGTAGTCTGTTCCATAGTAGATGCTACGGAATTTAAGTTAGCTGACATTTCTTCAGAAGCTGCAGCAACTGTGTTTGCTTTTGATGAAGTGGTTTCAGCAGATTTGCTCATATGTTCAGATATTTCAGCCAAGTTTTTTGATGAATCGTTGAGCTTTCCAGAGTCCTTTTTAACATTTGAGATCATTTTTTGAGTGTTCTCAATAAATTTATTGAACCATTCAGCAAGCTCTTTTGTTTCATCTTCTGAGTTGTCTTCAATTCTTTTTGTTAAATCTCCTTCACCTTCCGCAATATCTTTGAGCATTTCAATCATTCTTTTGATAGGAGCTACAACACCTTTCCCAATAATAAAATAAGATAGAATTATTGCTCCTATAATAACAAGTAGAACAATTGTAGAGATTTTAATTATTTCTTTTGAGATGTTTTCTTTTATTTCTTTTTCTTGCTTTGCCAGGGTAGCAATAACATCATCAATATAAATTTCTGTTCCAATATTCCAGTCCCGGGCTTCAAATTTTCTGCAAAACGAGAGTTTTTTTGCAGGTTCTTTTGAACCGGATTTTGACCACATGTAAGTTATAAATCCGCCTTCTTTATTTTCAGCAGCAGCTTTCAGCAATTCTTTAAATAAATATTTTCCAGTAGGATCAGTAACATTAATCATATTTTTCCCAACGAGTTCAGGCTTTACCGGGTGCAGAATGATCACTCCTTTTGAATCCAGAATAAAGAAATAATTTTTGTTTTTTTTGCCATAACGGATAGTACCTATAGCGTTAAGGGCATTTTTTTTATCAATGGATTTGTCGTAATTATTCTTAGTTATGCTATATGCAGCGTTTACCATATTTTTGAGGAATTCTTTCTTTTCCTGCATAATACTTGTGCGATATTCATCTACGGCATTCTTCCCTTGTCTCTGAAGAGCAGATATTGAAAAAAAGAGCGATACGCCCCCAACAATAAGCAATGCTGTTATCACAAGGATATTAACCTTGGCGCCAATTTTAAGCTTCATAGTTTTTCTCCATTCTTATGACTAATTAAGATTTTACGCACAATCGCATATCTAATGAAATAGCCGGACGATTTTTTTGAATTATAATTATTAATAATATAGTAGATTGTATTCAAAAGCAAATATTTTTTTTCCCGGTGTTTTTTTACCTGGAAATATTATTGACATTTGAATATAAAATATAGTAGTAAATTTATGGCTTTAGTGAATTTCCCAGAGAGATGGTAAATCCCGGGCTGACAATATTAGTCGGTTCCGGGTTTTTTTTATGACCGGGACCCTGAGAAAGGATAGTTATATGGAAAAGTTAAAATACGAGATTGCTAAAATTACTGAAACCAATCAAGAAATTGAAAAAAAAGCATATACTCGCCTTGCTGAGCAAGCGCGTCCGGCCGGAAGCCTTGGAATGCTTGAGCATGTGGGAGCTGTTGTTAAAGTCGCAGATTTTGGTGTGAATTTTGATTTTGATCCAGGTCTTGATTTCATCAAGTTTCGAAAGAAGATAGGCAAGTTCCTCTCTTGCCGGCTGTTCATCATCTATAATAATGCATTTAATTTTCATGATCTGGAAGAACCCTGACGGCTCCCTTGTCTGCTGAACTTGCAAAACAGGCATATGCCTTGAGTGATGTGGGCACATGACGAACCCTGTCAGGTCTATAGGCATTTGAGCCTTTAGACTCCTCAATTTTACGGCGTTCCGACAGCGCTTCATCTGAGATACACAGATTGATTTTTCTTTCAGGAATACTGATTTCAATTTCATCACCATCCATGATCAAGGCAATCGCACCTTTTGAAGCCGCCTCAGGTGAGACATGACCGACAGACAGGCCGGAAGTGCCACCGGAAAACCTGCCGTCGGTGATCAATGCACATTCAGTTCCAAGGTGCATTGACTTGATATAGGAAGTTGGATAAAGCATTTCCTGCATTCCAGGTCCGCCTTTAGGACCTTCATACCGGATGATAATAATATCACCTGGATTGATTTTTCCTCCCAGAATACCATCGCAGGCGGCATCCTGAGAGTCAAAGACCTTTGCAGTGCCCTTGAAATTAAACATAGATTCATCAACCCCGGCAGTTTTGACAATACATCCGTCTTTAGCAATGTTTCCAAAAAGAACAACCAGACCTCCATCCTTGTGAAAAGCATTTTCCGCACTCCGTATACATCCGTTTTTCCTGTCTTGATCCAGTTGCTTAAAGCTTTTGTCCTGGGACCCCATAACAAGATTTTTGTATCCGCAAGGAGCTGCGGAATACTTGGCAATAGCTTTTTTGGTAACCGTCTTTCCCATAATATCATGCTGTTCAAGAGTCTCCTTTAAGGAGGGTGCATCAACTCTTTTTAATGAAGTATCTATCAGACCTGCTCTGTCAAGCTCTCCAAATATCCCCATAATGCCCCCGGCGCGGTTGACATCCTCTAAGTGGTAATGGGAACTGGGAGATACTTTGACAAGACAGGGGACTTTTTTTGAAAGCATATCAATATCATTCATGGTAAAGTCTACATCTGCAGACTGGGCAACGGCAAGGAGATGGAGAACAGTATTTGTCGAACCGCCCATTGCAATGTCAAGTGTCATGGCATTCATAAAGGCATCTCGGGTGGCAATGGATCGTGGTAAAATTGAATCATCACCCCGGTCATAGTATTGCTCCGTCATGTTAACAATCAGTTTGGCTGCATCTGTAAAGAGCTTTTTACGTTGGACATGGGTTGCTACAATTGTCCCCTGTCCCGGCAAAGCAAGACCGAGGGCTTCTGTAAGACAGTTCATTGAGTTTGCCGTAAACATACCTGAACAGCAGCCGCAGGTCGGGCACGCAGAACGTTCAACCTCACTTATAACCTCGTCGGGAATAGACAGGTCTCCTGCCATGACCATTGCATCAACAAGATCATATTTTTTATCCTTAATTCTTCCGGC
>JAIOSM010000457.1 GCA_021107575.1 Desulfobacteraceae bacterium
ATTAACTCTTGACATTTAGCCTTCTCATGGAAGTAGTCTTGACTCTTATCTGTTCGAAATTAAAAGAAACGCTCTAAATTTGATGGACGTTTTTTATCTCCAATATAGTTTAGTGGAAAATTTGTTTATTTGATTGAACTTGGTCAAATACTATTGGAGAGTGCTTTACACAAATTCGATACAGTGGTATTGATTTACAGGTTGAATATATTAATCATTGTATGAAGAATATTTTCTGATTTCCAGATTCAACATTTTGGTCATGAAGAGAATAACAATAAGAAATAATTAAAGATAAAAACAAGTATAGCCGCAACTAAAAATTTAAAAAAATGAACCTTTTATAAATAGATAACACATACTTATAGATCAATATAGTAAAACAATTTTACTAAGAGGAGAATGATATGAAAACAAAGTTCAATATCTCGATTTTAGTAATAGTTGCATTATTACTATCTATTCCCATCAGTTGGAGTGCCAAAAGAACTCCAGAAAAGCCTTCAGCCGTAGTAACCAATCCTGCGACAAGAGTTCCTTCTCACGTCACTGGGGTTATTGTTTCTACTAAAAATCCAGAGGTTGGTCAAAGGATCAAGGTCACAGTAACTGGGATCCCAAATTACGGTGATTGTCTAATTAATCTTTCAAAAGGAGATGGTACTACCCCCATCTATTTTTATGGCAACTCAAAAAGTTTTCCATTTACAGCTTCTAATAAGAACCTTTGGCCCAAATATGATAAACCGGGAACATATACACTCATTATTATGGGTAATAACAGCTCGTCCTGCAAGTGCAGTGGTAGCGCGAATGTAACAATTACAGTAAAAGGTGTTGCTAAGGATAATAAAGGCACTAGTTCTTTACCCAAACCAGCACCACCTATGCTATTAAATCTCATTTCCCCGATGAACGATGCGAAATGGGCGCTGGGTCACGAGTACAAAATCAAATGGGCTTCGACCAACCTGACTGGCAAGGTACGGCTGGAGCTGGTCCGTGACAAGGGACCGATGCTGGGGATCATTGCAGAAAATCTACCGGCGCACGGTTCCTATCAGTGGACGAAAGCTGGGGAATACATTGGTCATACTGCCAAGCAGGGCAAATACCGAATCCGAGTGCGCTCCATGACCGAGTTCCAGTGTTTTGATGAGGGAGATCCGTTCAATTTGATAATATTAATCAAGGCGATAAAGTTGGTAGCACCTCCAGTGATTGATGGAGTGGTTCCTGTTCCTCTTGGTGCATTAACACCTGGCACGCAGCTATTCATTAAAGGTAAAAATTTTATTCATCAACCTATCGAGATACTGATGTCTGGCAACTTTCCAGACGGTTACAATAGCAATTATAGTCCTATCTCTCTCACTAAGGTCACTTTGGAGAGCAGCACAAAGGTTAATGGTTTTGTTCCCATATTTAGCAAAAAAGGTCATTTAGATCAGACAGTAGAAATCAGAGTAAAAAATGTAAAAGGCTCGCTCAGCAATCCTTGGAAGGTAAAATTTGTGGGGCAAAAAGAACAAAAGATCGTGCTCAGGAATGATGTAGTTGTTCTTCACTGTGGTGCTGATGGCAACTCCAACGTCTGCAACAAAGTTGTGCATAAAGACCCTGGTCTTACTTGGACAATGCATTCTAATCTTATATCTATCAGTGGTTATCATTTTAATAAAATGGGTGCTGTTGGATATGATAAAGGTTATGACAAATATAAGATCAACCTCAAGAACGGATGGAAGTTTAAAAGTTTGCAAAAAGTAAAGTGGGTGAAAACTTCAGGAAATGAAAAACTTAGCGGTCCCTTCCCTCCGTTTCCAGAGGGAGAATCTAACTGGACCCCTAAATTCTACTGGGAAGTTAGTCCAAATGATCGCGTGAAATATCACTTTAAAATTATCGCAGAGGGCCCATTGGGTACACACTATAAATAAAAACTTGAAAAGGAATTGGCAGAAAAAGACAGGTTGCACAAAGAAGTCAAAATCCTTCGCAGTCTATTACCTATATGCAGCGGATGTAAAAGAATCCGTGATGAGAATGGTAAGTGGTGGCCGTTGGATGCATATATAAGAAGTGTGCCTGAATCGAAATTCACCCATACAATTTGTTTAGACTGTAAAGATGTATTTTACCCTGAGCTATAAATATGACCTCCTCCCAGAAGATTGGACATGTTAAAATTTCGATTCAACTTTATAAGCCTGTTGAGGTGTTCAAGGTTATTTCTCTCCATTCAACTCAATAATATAAAAACGATAATGAACTGAGAGATCGCGCTAAAGCATTATTATCCCTGTGCAGAGTATTCATAGGCTGCATCTGTCAGGGATATCAATCCTATACATTACTGAAAATGTTATTGAAAAACTGACATCGATCATGCAAGTCATGTTAAGTTCCTATAAGTGAAAGTGTATTTTGCTCAATCGCTACAATTCCTACTGGTCGACTCCTTCTCTTCCGATTACCGTCATCATGGTTCCTGTCATCTGTGCAATCAATTTCCGTTTTCCAGAATTTTCTGAGTATGCTTCAGAAAGGCAAACTGAGACAGTTTTCCCTGCTTTCAGCACTTTTCCAGTAAAAATGAAACTATCGCCTTTCGCAGGTGCCAGAAGATTGATCTTATACTCTATGGAGAGCACCGCTGCTTCTTTGGGCATGAGTGAGAATGCTGCATAACCACAGGCGCTGTCCAATGCAGTGGATACTATTCCAGCATGCAAAAATCCATGTTGTTGAGTATATGCTTCGTTGTAAGGCATACGAAGTTCAATTCTACCGAGCTCAATTTTTTCCAATGTTATTCCGAGTGTCTCCATCGCTCGCTGCC
>JAIOSM010000013.1 GCA_021107575.1 Desulfobacteraceae bacterium
AAAAAATCAGAAAGGTCATCAAAGAAACTGAACTCATAGACATTTTAAAAAAAGAGTTTTATGATATGGCGTTTGAAATATGAGGATTTTACGGACTCAAGGGCTAACACTATGAAAGACATAACAATATACCCACAAGCCACAATCAAAGAAGCCATGGAAGCCTTGGACAAGACGGCAGAAAAGGTACTTTTGGTAGTTGGTGAAGACCAGGCATTAATCGGCTGCTTGACCGACGGTGATATCAGGCGCTACATACTTAAAGGCCTTGATCTAACTAGTACTATTGAAAAGGCCTACAACCCAAGCCCCATTTTTGTATTTCAGAAAGACTTTGACCTGGAAAAAATCAAACAGGTTTTTGTGCAAAATAAGATCGATCTGATCCCCATTCTGGATCAAGACCGCAAGATAGTCGATTTTATAGCCTGGGAGAAGGTGTTTAGGAATAACAGAATTTCAGAGAAGCAAAAAATGGACGTTCCGGTTGTCATAATGGCTGGTGGCAGGGGAACCAGGCTGGAACCCTTTACCAGAGTTCTTCCTAAACCCCTTATCCCTGTCAGCGGAAAACCCGTAATTGATCACATCATCGACAGATTCAGGGCTTATGGCGCAGGCAAGTTTTATATTACAATCCACCACATGTCCAAAATCCTGCGCGCCTATTTTGAGGAAAAAAGCCCGGATTATTCCATAGGCTTTGCACAAGAAGATGAGCCAAGAGGAACCGCAGGCAGTCTAAAACTGCTCACAGACAAGCTGGACAAACCCTTCTTCGTATCCAATTGCGATATTATTATTGAAGCCGATTACGCTGATATTTTTCGTTTTCATACAAAGCACAGTTACGACATTACGCTGGTGGCATCAACCAAGCAATTCAATATTCCCTACGGGATATGCGAACTCAATAGCGACGGCAGTCTGAAGCAGATACAGGAAAAACCGGAATACAATTTTCTAGTGAATACGGGACTATACATATTAAATCCCGATGTGATCGAGCTGATACCCAATAACGGCCTGTTTCATATTACTCATCTAATAGACAAAATCAAAAAGAATAAAGGCACAATCGGTGTTTACCCGGTCAGCGAAAAGGCCTGGATCGACGTCGGCCAGTGGGCGGAGTACCGTAATGCGTTGAAAGTAATTGAAGGTATTTGAATGATGAGCTGTTAAGCTCTTAAGCTGTTTGAGTTCTGGAGTCTATGAACTTATCAACTTACGAGCTTAGTTATCCGGTCTAAAAGCAATAGAAGAAACTTGAATGATAAACGGGAAATCAGCATTGGCAATCATCCCCGCTCGTAGGGAATGCAGAATGAAACTTTTTTTCTTTTCATGATGGACAATGTTTATGGAAGGATTCCAGGTGGATACTAATAGTAAAGAAAACGCATTAGGTGTTATTCTTGCGCGTGGTGGTTCAAAGGGTGTTCCAAACAAAAATATATTAAATCTGTGTGGAAAAGCTATAATAACATATACAATTTCTGCCGCATTACGTGCTAAAAGTCTATACAGGATTGTAGTTTCTACAGATGATGAAGAAATAGCCAGGATAGCCGGTGCATACAAGAGGGTAGAAGTGATAATGAGGCCACCAGAATATGCGAATGATACTGCATCGATAGACCTCGCACTTAGACATGTTGTAGGAAAGATTGGACGTCAAGGAGATAAAATAAATATAGTAGTTGCATTATACGCCAATGTTCCACTTAGAAGAGAAGGTATTATTGATGAAGTGGTTGAAAAGATGATATTAACAAATGCAGATTCAGTGCAGACCTATACGCCATACACGACTCCACCACAATGGGCCCACCAAATTGATGGCGACAAGGTATCTCTACTTGATATGAAATATGAGTTTGCGTATAGACGTCAACTCCTAGTTCCAGCATATCATCCAGATGGGGCAGTATTGGCTGTTCGCTACGATACCTTGATAGAAAGTATTGATTTATCTGATCATAGTGCTTTTCTTGGGACTGATCGGCGGGCAATCATACAGTCACCTGAAGATACCGTTGATATTGATGAACCTATAGATATTCTTTGGGCGGAGTTTCTCTTGAAGAAAATTAACAAACATACAGATTGAAAAGCGGGATTTAAAATGAAAGTACTTATAATTAATCCTCCTATTAGGTTAGATGATAAACCACGGAATATTCCACATGGACTTGCTATTCTTGCGAATATCTTGAGGCAAAAATTTCGTTGCCAAATACTGTTCGTTGATTGGAATGCTTATCGGTATTCTATTGAAAAAATTAAAGCAATCATTAAGAGTTTCCCCTGTGATGTGGCAATGATTGGAGGATTAATCCCAACATATAAATATCTTATCAAAATATCAAATATTATAAAAAAATATCATCCTAAGACAAAAATATTGGCAGGTGGTAGTGCAGCCATGTCTATTCCTAAGGTGTTATTAGAAAACTCAATGATTGATGTGGTTTGTACTGGTGAAGGTGAAGTTACAATAGTTAGGCTAATTGAATCTTTTCAGCAGGAAGAGAATCCAGATTTCTCTGCCATCAGAGGGATAGCTTATAGCGACAACGAAGGTAAGATTTTGGTTAATGAACCAGAACCGTTGATACAAAATTTGGATCAAGATAGTCTTTTGCCAGCATATGATCTTTTGCCAATGAACATCTATCTCGCTAATCCAGTAGCAGGGCTGGGAAGAGATATAGATTTTATTTCAGGCCGTGGTTGCCCATATCATTGCACTTTTTGCTATCAGCCTTGGGGGCATAAAAATAGGAAGCACTCATCTGGATTTATAAAGGATGCTATTTTGTTTCTTAAAAAAAACTACCAAGTCAATTTTATTTCTTTTCAAGATGATTTGTTCATTGCTGATAAAAAAAGGCTTTATGATTTTTGCGAATTGAGGAACAGGTATTTCCCAGACATATACTGGTCCTGTACTGGCAGAGCAAATATTTGTGATGAGGAATTAATTAAAATTGTTCGTGAATCGGGATGTACACTTATATCATATGGATTTGAATCAGGGTCACAAAGAATGCTTAATTCAATGAACAAAAAAATAAATCTTGATCAAATGGAGCATGTTGTAGATTTGAATCGTAAATATGGTTTGCCTATACCGGTATCTTTTATTTTGGGAATGCCAGATGAAAACGAACAAAGTTGTAAGGAAACAGTTGAGTTTTGTATCAAAAATAATCTGACTCTTGACTCTTTGATGTTTGCCACCCCATATCCAGGTACGGCACTTTTCGATTTTGCAATCAAGACCGGACGAATAAAGAAAAATGGCATCCATGATTTTGTAATGCGTTTGGGCGATGCCAGAGATTTTGTTGTGAATTTGACAGACAGTTTCACTGATGAAGAGCTTAAAAGAAAATA
The DNA here is from genome assembly GCA_021107575.1 of Desulfobacteraceae bacterium. GTDB lineage: Bacteria > Desulfobacterota > Desulfobacteria > Desulfobacterales > Desulfobacteraceae > JAIOSM01. Next base: position 3,403 of record JAIOSM010000013.1, read on the forward strand.
CAATGAGATGATTTCATTAGCAAAGAAAGCATACAATCCTATTTCTCAAAACGAAATAGAAGAAAAAATAAAATCGCTGTATGGCCCTTTGTCTGAGATGTTTTTTAATCTTTCTTCTGAGGATAAAGAACATCAGGCAAAACATGGAGCCATAGGCTTATTTTAAAAAATATTGTGCGATGAAGAAGGGGGACAAAAATGAGGTATTGTAAAAGATGTGTTATGCCGGATACACGGCCAGGCATATGGTTT
>JAIOSM010000065.1 GCA_021107575.1 Desulfobacteraceae bacterium
TTATCTTCTTCATAAATTTCAATCCATTCTTCAAGTATTTGGCATAATTCATGATATACTTCTTCTTCATTGTCACCATGACAACATTTACCAATCCAGCCGGGAATTGAACCAATAAAGCACTGATCCTCATCGGACCATTCAACAATTTTTAGATAACGATCTTTCTTTTTCATTTTTTAGACCTCTTAATTTTGATCTCAACTTCTTTTTCTTGATAATGTTTTGCGTCATCCCCAACTTTGCCGGAAACTGTAATGCAGATTCCTTTAGGGTGGATAAAATTTCGATGACTGCCTTTGCCACCTCGGTTAATAAAACCTGCTTTTTCAAGCTCTTTAATAAGTTGTCTGATCTTTAGTGTCATATAAATATAGTATCAATGTGATATTACAATGTCAATCGTGATATCTCATCCTAATTACCTCAGGTACAGTAATGTCAATATTCATGGATTGTTTACCTTTTCACATAAACCCATTTTTTAATCACATTTTTAACATTTTGCCAGACCAATTCCTTGGCCCAGGGCATAAATCGATCATCCCAGCGCTGAGGGTGGGTTGTAATCATAATTTTATCAGGCAGAAGTTCTGATTTTGCAGCATTGATAATATCCATTGTTGATCGAAACTTTAACTCTTTTTCAAGTCCATCTTTTTGATTGACTTTGTCCCTGACACTAAAATTATCTCCATCCCACCGTCTTCCGGTATCTGTAAGGTAAAACACTTCATTAAAATCAACATCAAAATAGGGTTCAGCAATAATGCCAAAATCTTTATAATCATACTTTTTCCATAAATCCCGGTTGTCCCATTTTGAAAGCGGACTCCCATGCATGCAGATGGTCTTGACAGGATAGAGTTTTTTAAATTTATTTAAATGATGCTCAAAATGCTTTATCGCGGCATCATAATTACCATTACACAGACTCAAATCGTCATAATGATAACCTATTTCATGTCCCATTTCCGCAATCTGCTTGATAATAGTTTCATCAAAGCGTTCATCAACTATCCTGAAATAATAACTGGCTTGGATACCAAGTTTTTTTTCAATTTTTGCAATGGTGTAGGCATTTTCAGGTTTAAGATCAACGTCATGTCGTAAAAGGACTAATCTCGCATTATTTTTTTTAATATATTCCTGCTGAGTTTGAAAAGAATAACCATTGGCTATAAAAGTTTGCACTAGTTTCTTATATGTTATTAGAGTAAAATCTCTCATTTTTTATCAGCTTTTCCAATATTTTAACAATCCTATTCGCAGATTTGCCATCCCAAAACTTCGGAGTTTTTCCCTTTTTCCCTTTTCCCTTAAGAATAAGATCTATTTCATCTTCAACGTCCTGAGTCTTGATTAGTTTATTACTTCCTTCCCAGATAGTAACAGGTCTTTCCGTATTGGAACGAATGGTCAGACATGGGATATTAAGATAGGTAGTCTCTTCCTGAATGCCCCCGGAATCTGTCAAAACAAATTTTGATTCAGATACCAGTTTTAAAAACTCAAGATACCCTACAGGTTCACAGAGTATTAGATTCGGAAAAGATTCTATCCTTTTTTCTAAACCAAATGCCTTAATATTTTTTAAAGTCCTGGGATGGATTGGGAAAAACAGTGTGATTTTTTTTGAAATCATTCCCCATACATCCAGAAGCTTTTCCAGATCTTCGTTTTTATCAACATTTGAGGGACGATGAAAGGTCATTACTCCATATTGGCCTGCTCTTATATCCTGACCGAGAACATAATTTTTACCATTTTGCCCAATTATCTCAACATTCAGGTCCCTTGCAATTTTTATATTATTCACCAGAGAATCTATCATCAGATTACCGACCATGAATATTTTCTCTTGTTTTTTACCCTCATTAATTAAATTTTCATCTGCATCAACAGAGGTGGTGAAAAAGATATCACAGATAGCATCGGTAACCATGCGGTTAATTTCTTCAGGCATACTTCTATCGTTACTCCTAAGACCTGCTTCATAATGAATAGTCTTAATCTGTAGTTTTGAAGCCACCAAAACACAGGCCGCAGTCGAGTTTACATCACCCACTACCAGAACAGCATCTGGTTTTTCATCCACACAGACTTTTTCAAATCGTTCCATAATTCGGGCAGTCTGAACCGCATGGGAGGCAGAACCCACTTCAAGGTTGATGTCCGGCTCAGGAATTCCTAACTGTTTAAAGAAAAGATCAGACATTTTTTCATCATAGTGCTGCCCCGTATGCACCAGCACAGGATTGAAATTTTTTTTCCCGTACAATTCGTCCATCAAAGGAGCAATCTTCATAAAATTTGGGCGTGCTCCAGCAACAAGTATTATTTTTATATTAGATTTCATTTCATCATTTAAACTTTAATTGGTAGTCAGGGGTTTTTTCTATAATTTTTATACTCTCAGGATAATTTTCTACAAACCACACTATAAAAGCAGTTACGTCAATCTTATCTTTCAGCATTTTTTTTCTTCTCTTCTGCCATTCTTTCTTTAAATCAGGCAGTTTTAATAATGCATCTATTTTTTTGAGCATATTATCAAAATCATCAGGTTTAAACCCATAGGTCAATTCATATTTATGCTCTTCTTCTTCCAGATATGATATCCTGCCTACAAAGGAATTACTACGAATAGCAGGAACTCCTATGACTGCGG
>JAIOSM010000488.1 GCA_021107575.1 Desulfobacteraceae bacterium
CTCGCAATAAAAGGCGTTGCCAATGTGCTTAGACGTGTGCAAGTTCCCGGATTTGTTTATTTCAAAGATAAAATAGATAGAATCACATTAATTGGGATTGAACCGGCTCAAGAGAAAAAAACATCGGCCTTTTGGAAAAAAAATATAAAAGGAAGGTTTATTAAAGAGGGTACAAAGGAAATATTCATAAGTGAGCCCCTTGCAAGACGCCTGGATGCAGGCATAGGAGATGTTCTTAGCTTTAGCTTAAAGCCTTTATTAGTGCCTGAATCTAAAAAAAGACAATTCATGGTTGTCGGTATTTATAAAACCGGAATAAGCCAGCTTGATACAGGGATATCCTTTTGTGATGCCGGTGCATTAGAAAATGGCGCGGTAGAAGGCAAACAGAGCTCCTGGAATGCTGCTGTATTTTTACACGATGGTTTTGATATGGATATGATATTGCAGGAATATCGAAATAAAAACCTGGATCATATCAATTTTAAAACCTGGAAACAGCTGATGCCTGATTTGGAACAATTAGTTGCCCTTAATTATTTTTCCATGAGTATTGTTATTATCATTGTTTTTATTATTGTATCTTTAGGCATTACCTCTGCTTTTTCCATTTTTATTTTAAAGAGCATCAGAGAATACGGGATTATGAAAGTCATGGGGATGACACCAAAAGAAACTATCTCCTTGCTTTGCTGGGAAGTCTTTTTGATAAATATTGCAGCTTCAGCCATTGGAATAATTCTGGGGGCCGTTATTGTGTTTGTTTTTCAGAAAATCGGTATTGATCTAAGTGCTTATACGTCTCATAATCAATATTTTATTGTATCAGGAGTTATCTATCCCAGGCTGACACTATATTCATTATGTCTGCCACCTCTTTCAGCGCTCTTGTTCAGTTTTCCGGCTGCAATATGGCCTGCAGCAACAGTCATCAAAAAAAATGCAGCCCAGATTTTGAGGGGTGGTTGAGAACTATGATAGGAGCTGAAAACATATCAAAAATCTATCCTTCCGGAAGAGGCGTTGTTAATGCGCTTTCCAATATCTCTTTTTCTACTCCAGAGGGGGCAACTCTTGCGATTGCAGGGAAATCAGGCTCTGGCAAAACAACTCTTTTAAATTGCCTTGGAGGGTTAGAACGACCCGATACAGGGAGCATAAGTTGTTTTGGTATTGATATCCATGCTCTTTCAAAAAAACAATTATCCCTTTTCCAGCGACAACACATGGGATTTGTCTTTCAGTTTGGCAATCTTTTATCCTTTCTTAGTGTTAGTGAAAATATTGCTTTTCCGTTATCTCTTAATAAAGTGCTTAATAAAAAAGAAATTAATAATCGAATTGCCGGGTTACTTGAAAAAGTAGAATTATCTGAGCTTTCATCAGCAATGCCTTTTGAACTCTCAGGCGGAGAGATGCAAAGGATTGCCTTTGCACGGGCAATCGCACATTCTCCAAAAATGCTGATTGCTGATGAGCCGACAGCAAATCTTGATACAGAAACCGGTAATAAACTAGTAAAGTTGATGTTTTTTTTGGCCAAAGAGGAAAACTGTACGATTGTTTTGTCAACGCACGACCGGGATTTGATCAAACTTGCTGATAAAACTATTTACTTGCTGGACGGGAGAAAAATAGCAGATGAGTAAAACAAGAAATATTTATAACCCATACTTTTCAAGTCGATATAACAGAATCAGAGGTCATTGGATAAGTTATTTTTAAAAAATTGCCTTTTTCTTGATTTAGATCAATGCATTCCATCATTGTTTTTGTTAAATTTTTTAAAAAAAACATAAAAACAGGAGGAAATAATTATGCATGACGGATGTTCCGGTGAACATGAATCAGGGAAAGAAATTGTTGATAAAATCAGGATGATGGGTTTTAATAAAAACCAGCTGCCAGCGTCTCTTGAAATAAATTGCAGTAATTGTGATAATACCTTTCAAATGGAATACATGGAGTCAGCATGCCCATCCTGTTCCATGGTATATGGAGTTACTCCATGCCATTCCCATAGCGCTGAATTTGCAAAAGCAGCAGGGGTAAAATATTAAAAGGTTTAGATATTATGTCAGATAAAAGTATAGATATAAAAAAAAGAATGGATGAGCTTGAGACTCTTATCAGAGACGCTAAAGGTCGCCTTCCTGCACATTCTACCAAACCTCCCATCATGATGGAGCTTCTTGACTATGAAGATGAATATGCAGAGTTGGAAAGAGAACTTAATTTATTAAAAAATAAGTGATCTTAAGGTCAGCTGTGAATTGCTTTGACCCGCCCCACCTGCCCATCTTCCAGGCGGACTTTGATTCCATGATGATGATTGGCTGAATTGGTCAGGATATCTTTGACAATACCTTTAGTAAGTATTCCGCTTCTCTGGTCTTTTTTTAATACAATGGAGACTTCTAGGCCTGCTGTAATGTCAGCCCTTTTTGTTCCGTCAGTCATTTTTATATTTATCCTTCAGTTTTATGGTCTAATGGATTCTGATTCCAAAGGTTTAAAATCATATATCAAGTATTAGAGTATAGTGCGATCATGGTTTTTCTGCAAGCCAGATTGTGTGCTTGCTGCCTTTTTTGGATTTGCGGGCTCGCACTGTAATGGTTTTTGTTTTGAATCCGCTCTGCGCCAGGCGGCGGGTGAATGCCTCATCTGGCCGGGAAGACCAAATAGCCAGAACCCCTTTAGGGCAGAGAGCAAGAAAAGCGGTTTTCAAGCCGGATTTGTTGTAGAGACGATTATTAGCTTTTCGGGTAAGTCCTTCAGGGCCGTTATCTACATCAAGAAGGATTGCATCCCAGGCTGATTGTTTTTCTTGGATGGTTTCTGCCACATCTTCTTCCTTTACAGATACCCTGTAGTCATTCAGCGGCATTCCTGCAAGGTGTCCCAGGTGTTCCCTGTTCCATCTGACCACAGCCGGAATAAGTTCAGATACTGTGATCAGTGTATCCGGCTCTGATTGTTTTAGTGCTGCTGCCAAAGTGTAGCCCATGCCCAGGCCTCCGATGAGAATCCTCATGCCTGGTTTTTTAATATGATTGCAAGTGAGTTCAGCTAACGCTTCTTCAGAACCATGGATGCGACTGTTCATCAACTCTGTTCCCGCGGTTCGGATTGAGAATTCCGAGCCTCGCTGCCTAAGTGTTACTGCTCCTTCGTGGCCCGGGATTTCTGCCCGGTCTATCTCTTCCCATGGGATCATATCACATAGTATATTGTTAATTTAGATCACGCAACACTGATCCATTAAATTTTCATCGATCATGGTTCTGTGTTCAACTGTCAGGCTGGAACATTGGTGGGATACCACCTGCAATAGATTCGTAATACTGATAAATGGTTTTTTCTCCCAGCAAATCATCAACCTGATGCTGGATTGCCATGCGTTCCTCGCTATTCATCCAGGCATTCCATTCTTCAAGGGAATTCCAGGTACTAATGATTAGGTATTCGTTTTTACTTACTATATTACTGAAGGTTTGAGAGGTTATAAACCCTGGCTGAATCGTTGCTATGGACCGGAGTTTTACCAGTAAAGGTGCTAACTTGTTTGTTATTGTTTTATTTTTTAATGATCTTTTTATAAAAATAGTAACTGACATGCTGCCCTCCTTTTTTTGCAATTGTTGTCATTTTTTACATTTAAGGATTGATAAAAAAGCTTTGGCACAGACTACTACAAAATCAATTATTGCATTTGCTCTGGAAATAGTCTATCAAAAAAGAAGAAGGTATGTGACAGGTCAATATCTAAAATTTCATATTTGCAGGAGATATATATGACAGATAATATGTTTAGAATTCTGGATGCCTTAGATGCATTTAATGACGGGATATATATTGTTAACGATGATTATTCAGTGACATACATGAACAGATTTATGAAAGAATTGTTCGGAGATGGCGTTGGAAAGAAGTGTTACAACGTCATCATGCATTCTGATAAGCCTTGCGCCTGGTGTAAGAATAACAATGTTTTTGAAAATATTGAAACATATACCCATGAAATTTTTATTGAATCTGTTGAAAAAACTTTTAGTATTGTTGAACTTCCGGTTCAAAATCGTGATGGTAGCCGATCAAAGCTCTCCATATATAAGGATTTAACACATGAGCTTGCCCAGAAGGCTAAGCTGAAATCTTCAGAAGAGAATTATAAACGGCTTTTTACCCATGCAGGATGTGGAGTTTTCACCAGCAGCAAGCGCGGCCGGTTTTTGGATGTAAATCCGGCACTGCTGACAATTATGGGATATGATGACAAGGAAGC
>JAIOSM010000254.1 GCA_021107575.1 Desulfobacteraceae bacterium
TCCAGCAACTATCCATTTCCAATCCGCATGTCCGGAATATAGGAGGAAAGGATTTTTCTGTTATTTCGCTAATTATGCCCATATGTACTGAAAAAGAGTACCATGGTTTTGTGGGCCTGGATATTTCCAGTCAGTTGATGCAGCAATTGACCCGGAACTTTGATCTTGAGAAGAAAAAAGGCCGGATAATCATTACAAGCCTTACCGGGAAGATTATCGGGATCACAGGCAGACCGGATCTGATAGGTGAAGATGTGACACAAATACCCGACTTCATTGAAATGGATATTAAAAAAATGGCTGATTGCAATACGTTTGTAACATCCTCACACAATCAACTGCTATATTTTGCTCCCATTACATTAGGTGATTCAAATCACTGGTGGATAATTGTCTCATTACCCAGGGATGTAATTACTATAGAGTCAGTGACCCTGTCCAGGAACCTTATTTTTACCGGAATTGGATGTCTCATTGTATCTATAATATTTTTATGGCTCCTTTCAGGCCGTATTGTCCGCTCTTTGAATATGTTAATTCAAGGCACTGAAAAAATTAGGGAGGGTAACTATGGTGTGCTTGTTGAAAATATAAATACCCGGGATGAAATCGGAAAACTTGCATCAACTTTCAATAAGATGTCAAATGAAATTCATCAAAAAGAACTTGACCGTGATAAGACAGACACAGCATTAAAAAAATCGGAAAAACAATTCCAAAATCTTTTTAATTCTATAACGGATCTCATATACACACAAGATATAAAAGGGCATTTTACTTCAGTAAACCCGGTCATGCAGGATCTTTTTGGCTATGATATGGATGATTTTCTGGGCCGCAGTATAACCGATTTTATGAAACCGGAATTTCAATCTGAGTTTAATACCCGGTATCTGGAAGTGGTCAAAAAACAGGGATATCATGAAGGTATTGCCTGCTATTTCAAGACAAATAAGGAAAAGATTTATCTTGAGAATAGAAGTTCTCTGGTCAAACCGGATGATGGCGGTGACCCTTACATCACCGGCATTGCCAGGGATATAACTGAAAGAGTGTTATCTGAAAAAAAGGTTAAGAAACTTGAAAAACAACTGGTGCAAACCCAAAAGATGGAAGCCATTGGCACCCTTGCCGGTGGTATTGCTCATGATTTTAATAATATTCTTTTTCCCGTTATCGGTCATACAGAAATGCTGTTAGAGGATGTTCCCGAGGACAGTCCTTTTCACACCAGCCTTAACCATATTTATTCCGGTGCCTTAAGAGCCAGTGATCTGGTAAAACAGATTCTTGCATTTTCCCGCCAGGAGCAAAGCGAATTAAAACTGATCAAGATACAGCATCTTGTTAAGGAAGTGTTAAAACTTATCAGAGCTTCAATCCCAACAACAATTGTGATCAGACAGAATATTGATCCTAAATGTGGAATTATAAAAGCAGACCCCACGCAAATTAATCAGATAATAATGAACCTGACAACCAATGCGTATCATGCCATGGAAGAAACAGGCGGAGAGCTGCAAGTAAGCCTCAACGAAGTCCGGTTAGGTGAATATGACCGAATAGCTCCTGATATGGAATCAAGGGATTATGTCTGCCTTTCAGTAACAGATACAGGTATTGGCATGGATAAAAATATAAAAAATCAGATTTTTAATCCGTTTTTTACCACCAAATCAAAAGGGAAAGGCACAGGGATGGGACTTTCCGTTGTACACGGTATTGTTAAAAGCATGGGGGGTGCGATCCAGGTATACAGCGAGCCGGGCAAAGGAACAAATTTTCATGTTTATTTTCCTATGGAAAAAAATTCTGTTGAAGAATTGAATATTCAGACTGTAGAACCTGTCCAACAAGGTGTTGAACGGATTCTGCTGGTTGATGATGAAGATGCTATTATTACAATGGAAAAACAATTGCTGGAACGCTTGGGATATCAGGTTACTTCACATATCAGCAGTATTGAAGCCCTTGAAGCGTTTCGTGCAAATCCTGATAAATTTGATATGGTCATCACTGACATGGCAATGCCCAATATGCAGGGAGACAAATTTGCAGTTGAATTGACCAAAATACGTTCTGACATTCCAATATTGCTTTGTACCGGGTTCAGCGAAACCATATCTGAAGAAAAGGCTGCATCTCTGGGTATCAGGGGTTTTATATTAAAGCCGATTGTGATGAAAAATATTGCCCGAAAGATACGTGAGGTGCTGGATATCCACAAAAATTAAACCAGGTATTTAGTGAACCGGGCAAGGGAACTGAATTCCATGTTTATTTACCGGTGGTGAAAAGTCCATCTGATTGAAGCCAATTATAATGAAAGATCTTTATTAAAAGATACGTGAAATGCTGGGCAAAAAAGGTAAAAAATGATTATGAAGCAATGGCTAGAATTTTTTTTTTGAGTGCTCACAAAATATTGATTAAGAATTTTTGGATAAGATTTTATTTTTTAACATAATCGTTGTTGTCAAATATTAAAGTTTATCTCGCGGTGGGATAACTGACATGCGTAAATCATAAATGGGTTATCTGTTCTGGTATAGAAATGGATTTTGCTTAAGGCATAAACAACTTGGAAAAGATTGTTTTTTTTAAATGGCGCGCCCGGAGAGATTCGAACTCCCGACCCCGTGATTCGTAGTCACGTGCTCTATCCAGCTGAGCCACGGGCGCGTATGATAATCTGAAGAGTTGTTTATAGCAAAAATTCTATAAAACTTCAAGTATTAATAAACAAGTGCATAATGCAAGTTTGGTGAATTTAGGCAATTTCCCTGTTTTCTTCAACAGCATGGCAAGCGATCTGAGTGCCGTCTTCCAAAGTAGTAAAAACAGGAACATCAGTTCTGCATCTTTCATTCGCATTAACACATCGATCATGAAAAACACATCCCGGTGGCAGATTAATTGGTGTCGGGACCTCACCTTTAAGTTTAATGTGTTTAGCTGAAGTCTCACCAACTTTTGGAATGGCGCTTAAAAGCGCTCTGGTATATGGATGGCGTGGATTTTCAAAAAGAATTTTGGAATCAGCGACTTCGCATAGAGTGCCAAGATACATTACAGCAACTCTTGTGCTTATATGCTGTACAACTGATAAGTCATGGGTGATAAAAAGATAAGTTAACCCGCGTTTTTGACCGGCTTCCATTAGCAGGTTCAGAATTTGAGCCTGTATTGAAACATCAAGAGCTGAAACAGGCTCGTCAGCAACAACTAATTCCGGGTCAAGGATTAATCCTCTTGCAATGCTGATTCTTTGTCTTTGACCACCTGAGAATTCGTGGGGAAATCTTTTTGTCCACGCAGTATCAACTCCAACCTGTTCCATTATTTCTAAAATTTTATTGTTGATTTCTTTTGAAGACATTTCAGGGTGGTGGAATCTTAAAGGCTCTTCCAATGTCCTTTGTACAGTTTTCCTGGGGTTTAATGAAGCATATGGATCCTGGAATATCATTTGCATTTTTTTTCTAAAAGGGAGCATCTCTTTATGACTGAGGTGGTCAATTCTTTTCCCATCATAAAGAATCTGACCTGAGTTTGGAGGATAAAGGCCCATTACAACTCTTGCCAGAGTAGATTTTCCGCAGCCGCTTTCCCCAACCACACTTAAGGTTTCTCCTTTATTAATGGAAAGAGATACATTGTTAACAGCTTTAACAGTTGTTTTTTCTAATTGGAATTTCCCGTGTTTGAATTTGATTTGATCAAGAAAACCGCCTGTGATATCAAAATGTTTAACAATGTTATCTATGGTGAGAATTGGCGTAGACATTTTTTTAATAATTCCTTATATCATATGACATGCAACCATGGTTCCTGCATCGGTTATTTTAGGTTCAGGAATAGCAGTTTCACATATTTCCTTTTTTTCTGTGCATCTTGGGTTAAATGCACACCCGGAAGGGATTTTTGAAAGAGTAGGCATCATTCCGGGGATTTGATAAAGTTTTCCTCCAGGTTCAATTGTCCCTGGGATAGAATTTATAAGCCCTTTTGTATATGGATGTTGGGGATTAATGAGTACTTCATTGGTCAGACCATATTCAATAATCTTCCCGGCATACATAACCGCAATTTTTTCAGTAACCTGGGAAACTACTGCCAAGTCATGGGTGATTAAAATTAAAGACATATTATCTGTTTTGCACAGTTCCTGCAAAAGATCCATGATTTCAGCCTGGATTGTAACATCAAGAGCAGTTGTTGGTTCATCTGCAATAATTATTTGAGGATCTGTAAGAAGTGCAATGGCTATTATTATCCTCTGGCGCATGCCCCCTGATAATTCATGCGGGTATTGGTCAAGTCGTGTTTCAGGTGAAGGGATTTGTACTTTTTTAAGTTTGTCTAGGGCAATAGTAGTAGCTTCTGCTTTTGAAATATTTTTATGGGCAAGCAGGGTCTCAATCATCTGAGTGCCTATGGTAAATACCGGATTCAAGGTCATCATGGGGTCCTGAAAGATCATGCTTATTTTATTGCCCCTGATTTTACGCATTTCTTCATCAGAGTATGAGCTTATTTCATCTCCATCAAAAGTGATTTTACCCTTGGAAATAAATCCAGGTTTACTTATTAAATTTATTATTGAGAATCCTGTGACAGATTTTCCGGCGCCGCTTTCTCCTACTAACCCGAGTTTTTCTCCTTTATCCAAAGTTAAATTTACATTGTCAATGGCAATAATATCACCAGTTCTTAATGCAAATTTAACCTCAAGATTATGAATATCTAATAGGTGAGACATTATCTAAAAAATCCTATCCTTTATAAAGTTTCGGGTTAAGTACATCTCTCAGCCAATCGCCAAGCAGGTTAATGGCAAGCACAAATAGAATAAGCAAAATTCCCGGGAAAACAGTTATCCACCATGATCCTGAGAAAATATAATCAAACCCGGACCTGATAAGGGAACCAAGAGATGGTGTTGTAACGGGCATGCCTAGACCCAGAAAGGATAAGGCAGCTTCACTCATGACTGCATTTGCAACCTGTATTGTGGAAATTACCATCAAAGACGTAAGAGAATTGGGCAGGACATGCCTGATCATTATTACGGGCTTTGATAATCCAATAACTTTTGCAGCTTCAACATATTCCTTGTCTCTTTCTCTTATTACTGAAGCACGGATGGTTCTGGCATACATTGGCCATTCAGCAAAACCAATGATTAGTATTAAAAGCGGAACAGCAAGCTCTTCATACCGGCCTATCCCAAAAACTATTTGGAAGATAGCGCCAATTAATATTGCAAGCAGAAGACAAGGAAAGGAAAATTGAATATCAGCAAGTCTCATAAGTATTGCATCAGTTTTTCCACCCAGATAGCCGGCTGACAAGCCCACAAGAATGCCTATCATTGCCTGGAGGGTTACTGCCCCGAGCCCAATCATTATTGATGTTCTAAGACCGTATATCATGGTGGAAAGCATATCTCTTCCCATGTTATCGGTTCCCAAAGGAAAATCTTTTTCCCCTTCTTCATTCCAGCTGGGAGGAATTTCAGAATTCATAATATCTATATTGTTGGCATCATAGGGATCCATTGGAGCAATCCATGGTGCTGTTATTGCAATCATTATAAAAATTACAAGTGCAATAAAACTTGCCATAGCAACTTTGTCGTTTTTAAAACTATATAGAAAGTATGATTCTTTAAATTTGGTTAATGAACTTTTCATTTTGTTCCTGCTATTCTGACTGTGGGATTAATAAATCCATAAAAAATATCAACCACAGTATTTACTAATACAAATGCACTTGCCACAACAACCAGATATGCAATTAAGAGAGA
>JAIOSM010000359.1 GCA_021107575.1 Desulfobacteraceae bacterium
AAATTAAACCCTTTCCCTACCCGACGCTCTTCCCATCTTTCAAAAAGGGTAAAAATTGTTCAGCAGCCATGACAAAAATGCAAGCAAAAATGATGATGAGGGCAAGAATTTCATTTTTAGTCCTTCCCGCCCTACCAGCATTCAATTTTCTTGGCTTTTCTCTGAGCCCTGGGATGGTTTTTTGTTCAGGTTTGAAAAAAACCATAAAAAATCCCCATAAAATAAATGTCATTATCCATCCAATTGGGAACATATAAAAAGTGAGCTCAAAAAAGCTTACATCTCTTCCGATGATATCCTTAAAAAAGCCAAGTGCAACAGCTCCTCGTGCTGCGCCTAAAAGCGTTACAATACTTCCTGCACCGGCAACAAAAGCCATTCCCATGAACAAGCCTTTTCCAAATTTAGTTGGTTTCTCCTCATCAGTATACATTGCATATATGGTCATAAGAAGAGGAAACATAGTCGCTGCAACAGCAGTATGTGCCATAATATGGGTCAATGCCGCTGTCAGAACAAAACACCCTAGATAGATCATGCTGGTTTTCTCTCCAACAATTATCAGCATTTTATATGCAAGTCGTTTTGTAAGGCCTGTTTTTGTAAAAACCATTCCAATAACAAGAGAACCGAAAATAAAGAGCACGGAAGGTGTCATGAAATCTGTAAATGCCTTTTGCGCAGGTCGAACAAGGAAAAGAACCTGTAAAACTCCTATGGTTAAACTTGTTACACCAATGGGTACAACTTCAAAAACCCACCAGGTGCCGCCAAGAAGGAATACAGCAAGTGCACCTTTGGCTTCTTTGCTCAATATAAAATGTTTCCCTGTAGGATCAATTGCATCCGGCCAGGGTGGGGCGAAATTAACAATAACAAAAAGTATAACCCCGATTGATAAAAAAAGCACGCGTTTCCAGTCAAAATTAGAGCCGGCTAAGGCTGCTGTATCAGTCCCCATGTTAATATTAATCTCCTAATAGTTTATATATTTTTCCTAAGGGTTATATCTGCCCTTTAAATTTTAAATTGATTCTAAATAAAATAGGTAGTCTATTTTTGTCAAGGAAAGTCTGAGAAAAATAATAAAAAAGCTATCCTTTACTAAATATCAGATTACCCTCCATGGCGCTGGAGTATATCCTTGATTTTATCCTCTGTTTGTTTTTCAACAATGAGCATTTTTTCAGCTTTTGCCTTTTTGATCTTTTCAGAAAGAGCTTCAATGTCTGCTGGTTTTTCAAGAAAATCCGTGGCACCGACTTTCATTGCTTCAACTGTTTTTTCAACAGTTGCATAACCTGTAAGTAGAATAATCTGCAGCTCGGGCTTTTTGCTTTTAATGGTTTTCAATGCTTCCATACCATCCATTCCCGGCATTTGAAAATCCATTACAATAGCATCAAAGGACTTTTCTTCTATAATGGATAAAGCCTGACTTGCTGTTGTAGCAGTAGTAACCTGCATACCGCGAGCTTCCATTCGTTCTGACATTATTTCCAAAAATTCTTTTTCATCATCTACTAACAATACTTTTTCCGACATTATCTTTCTCCTTATAACAATGGTACTTTAGCCAAATAAAATTAGCATAAAGGGTTAAATTCGTTTTGGCCATAAAAGACCAAAACTATTATTCTCAATATTTTTCTCAATGGATATACCTAAGTATGCCAATAAAGCAAACACTTCTTTGGACCCAAACATATCTTCCATTGAGTTATTTTTCAAATCATCTTTAATAGTGCTCATTGAAAACCAGATCGAGGGTATTGTTACATCATTTCCAAACGAAATTATTATTTTTTTTTCTCCTGCTACTACAGAACAGGCTGCTTCAATTGCCTTCCAGATCATATTTTCAAGATAAAATATGTTTGTGTCAACTATTACCGGAGATTCAGGAGGAGTTACCTCGATAATAACCCCTTGTTGTTCAACAAGTCGGGAAGTTAAATCCAAAACAAAACAGACAATTTCTTCAAGATCTTCAATTTGGGTTACCTGGTCAGCACTATGGGATAGCCAGTTCAATTTTTTCAATACTAAATCTGCCCGTTGAACATGCTTTGCCACTTTTTGCGCAATATCATTGGCGCGCTTTGGAGTAAGGGAATGTTCATTTTGAGGCATCATGGATAAATCCCCCAAAAGCCCAGCATTCTCATTGATAATAGCAAGAGCATTTTTTATTTCGTGGGTTGCAGAAGCAGACATTTGGCTAAAAAACTGTATCCCTATATCTGTCAGCATATCTTTATTTTTTGCCATTTTCGGCCTCAATTTTTAAGGGCAGGGTCAGCGTAAAACGAGAGCCTTTCCCTATTTTGCTTTTTACCATGATATCACCACCTATTTCTTTAACCAATCCATACGTAATGGATAGTCCAAGGCCAGTGCCCCAATGATCAGTTTTAGACGAATAAAAAGGTTCAAAGATTTTATTGATATCATCTATAGCAATACCGGTCCCAGTATCGGAAACTATTATGGTCAACGTCTCCTTTTGTGCGAATTCGACAACGATATCCAATCGTCCACCATTTTCCATTGCTTCAAAGGCATTGTCAAACAGGTTTAAAAAAATCTGCTGCAGACTACCTCTGTCGCATTCAAAATCCGGTATAGATCCTTTGCTGTCCACTGATATTATGATATTCTGTCGTTCGGCTTCCTTTCTAAGAAAAGCTATCATCTGCTCTATGACTTCTTCTACATTCACTATCTCGATACTTGGCTCTGTGTGCTGGGCAAAGTCCAGTAACCTCCGGGTAATTGCACCACATCGCTGTACTGCATCAAGGACATCGTTTGTAAGAGGGATCAGCCTCTCATCTGAAGAAAAATCCTTACCTGATGAAAACATATCCATAATCAGACCTGTTTTCTGATTGATTATGGCAAGGGGATTATTAATTTCATGGGCAACGCCGGAAGAGAGACGCCCTATGGAAGCAAGTTTGTTTTTATATTCAGCATGGTGAAGAAGTTCTGTCTTCTTTCTGTCTGCTGAATGTATACGTCCCACAAGATAAGTTGCCATGCCCATTATGGACAATAAAATCACAATAATGCTGAGTACCAGATACCCGACCAACTTAAGCCTTGGGTTGAGCCACAGATTGGTAATCCATTTTTTACTCCTAATCTGGATAAGTATTAAAAAAGAATTGGGTATCCTTGCATGGCCTATTATGACAGTGTCTCCACTTGGCGTAACAACCTCTGCAATGCCGGCTTTCTCTTTAAGCGCACTGACATCAAAAACACTGGGGGTGTTTGCTCTGCCGTAATAGAAGGAGGAGCTTAGCAGAGTTCCATCTTTATTGACAACAAAAATATCATTATTTGCATCAGAATCAAATTGAACCACATAACCAAGAGCGGCTTTTTTAAAGTCTTGAGAAAAAGAGATAGAAGTTGCGGCAGAATTCAAGACCTTTAACATACTGATTTTCACCTCATCTTCTATGGTCTGGCGCGTCAGATTAAAGTCCACAAAAGTCATGATAAAAAGGGGTAGAATAGCCATAAAGGAGGTAAAGAGTACAATCAGCTTCCATTTACGCGCAAAGCTGAAAGCCGTATATGGATCGGGATTGGGAATATCCTGGTGGTCCCAGAAAGCAGGTTTAAATTTTTTTAATCGCTTCATACCACTTTTTATTTGCCTGTTTTGCTTTTCTTGTGGGCATTATTCAAAGCCTTGCTTAATAGATCGATTTCAACCGGTTTTTGCATATAAGCAAAGGCCCCGAGGTTCATGCACTTTTCTTTGTCCTGTTCGGAGCCATGTCCGGTCAATACAATTACTTCAATCCAAGGGCGTGTCT
>JAIOSM010000440.1 GCA_021107575.1 Desulfobacteraceae bacterium
ATTAAAAGCTTGAAAAAACTTTATGGGTGGGATGTTCAAAAAGAATAGATAATGTGGTTTCAGGCATTGTAAGTGGAATTAATGCCTGCTGTCAGGCTTTTAATTTTTCTGAAAAAGGTAGTCCAAAAATAGCGCCAACTCTTCCCATATATCCTCCATTCTTAGCAGCACCTGAAAATTCCGGGAACAAACTTGTAACTATTCCTCTGATTGAAAAAACAAGAGGATGACTTTTGATTTTCTCAATTTTGAAAAAATATTTTCTGAAAACGATATTTCTCTTTCCATCCTTTGCAGCCCTTACAACCCCTGCGGCACCGTTTTTACCAAAGAAGAGCTTACTGAACTTCCAAACTTGTATTCAAAATATAAAATTGTCATTTGCTCTGATGAAATTCATAGTGACTTTGTTCTTGACATCGACAAAAAGCATATTCCAACTACCTGCATATCCGAAACTGCCAGTAGAGGGGTTGTTCCCCATGTGAACACACTTGGACTTATGGCCCCCGCAGCAGCCTATGAAAAATGTGAGGAATGGCTGGCTGACCTTATATCATATCTAAGAAATAATCGTGATTACCTTGAAGAACAGATTAATCAGTTGCCGGGCTTAAAACTCAACCATATTGAAGCAACTTATCTCGCATGGATTGATGTGAGCGAGACTGGATTAGAAAACCCTGTCCAATTTTTTGAAAATGCCGGTGTTGGACTTTCCTGTGGAAGTTTTTTTGGTCAAAAGGGTTTTGTCCGTCTTAATTTTGGGTGCCCCAGATCAAGGCTTGAACAAGCCATAAAAATAATGAAAACCGCACTTAATAATATAAAACACTGAAAATGTCTGTTAGTGCCAATAAAAAGAAATTATTTTGCCTGATTGTCTCGCTTTTGTGAGGTCATTCAGATATGAAACCGGGTATTGTTGTTTTTCTTGTATTTCGAGGACGCCTTCGAAAAACTGCGCTGAGACCGCTACATTTACCCATGCCCCTTCCCATACAGCCTCCCACTCCACGACCACGTTGAAATGGCCGGTTTGCCGTGTTACTAAATCCGGCAAAACGGGTAGTTCCTGTTTGGTCATAGATATATCGTTTTTGATTATCGCTTAATACAGAATAGGCCTCACTCAATGCCTTGAATATTCCTTCAGCATCTTTATTTGTATTAACATCCGGGTGAAACTCCAGAGCAAGTTTCCGATAGGCTTTTTTGATATCATCCTCTGTAGCACTTCTGTCGATTTTCAACAGGTTATAATAATCTTTCGAATTCATTTCTTTTTCCTCAACAGGTCTGATCAACGTCAACGCTGATACGCGCTGAAACTTTAAAACATAGAATATAGAGTAAAACCTTGGTTTCTGTCAATCAAAGTATCAAAAAAAAAACAAAAGTCTGAACCAAAAATGAGTGGGCTGCTCCTGCGAACAGGAAAATATCAATTATATGGATTTCTCTTGTCATAACTTTAAAGCACTCAATAGGTTGATGCCAACATGCTTAATCCAGTGCCCATAAAACGTCAATGGCGCAAAACTTTTTACTAAAAATCTTGACTTTGTAATTTTATTTGGTTAAATAAATATTTAATTCAGGTGCTCCTTTTGGGAGCTCAATAGGGAACCCTGTTAAAATCAGGGACGGACCCGCCGCTGTAATTGGGGACGAAAGCCTAAATTATGTCACTGTCAGAGAGATAAACTGATGGGAAGACTTAGGTTATTAGAATGATCCAAAAGTCAGAAGACCTGCCTGAATGCGGTTGATGCAATCACTCCGTGGATACGAGGTGCGTCAAATGATTCTGAGGATAAAAAAAGGGATTTCCCGGATCAGCTTAGAGTTGGTTCGGGATTTTTATTTGTCCTGTTTTTAAAATATCAGCAAATACTTATCTGGCTGTTAAAAAAACCTGAACCAACATTGATTAGCTGATTAATTAAATTATTACTTTTAATTTAAAAGGAGAATTCAATGAACCGTTCCGTTCGTATTTTAATTTTTTTAATAGTTTTCCTGCCTGCATATGGCATTGCTCAGGAAAATGTCCATAAAATGGACGAGATTGTTATAACTGCTACGAATAAAGCAAAAGCAATTGATACACCTGCCAGCCTTTCGATTATAACGGGAGAAGAACTTGAAGAAATGGGTGTCAAGAATGTTGTTGAAGCTCTTGCCAAAATTCCCGGCGTTGTTGACAGCAGTTCAAAGAGCAGGACAGTCGTCATTCGCGGTAATAAAAGTGCCATGGCGGGTGGACCTGTTATCTTGATTGATGGCATCCCTCAAAAAAATGGTGATTACCGGTATAGTGAATTTAACTTTATTCCAGTAACACAGATTGAACGTATCGAGGTATTGCGCTCTGCCGGTATTGCTTACGGACCTGGCGCTGCAAGGGGTGTTATAAATATTATAACCAAAAAAAGCAAGGAAGAGGGTTTCCACGGGAATGTCTCTACCTCCTATGGTTCATGGGGAACCCATGATGAAGACGCATCGATTTATGGCAGAAAAGGTAAATATGATTACCTGTTTAATGTTGGAAACTACCACACAGATGGTTATGAAGAGGAAGAAGAAAACAGATTATCTGTTCTTACAAAATTTGGATATAACCTGTCTGATCAGACTCGTATTGGCGTCTGGTTTAACCATATTGACTATGACACTGATACGGCTGAAGGGCTTAGTAAAAAACAGTGGCAGTTAGATCATTATCGCAGAAAAATTCACTTTCCAAAAAGCGCCACTGATGCGGATTTAATCTGG
>JAIOSM010000138.1 GCA_021107575.1 Desulfobacteraceae bacterium
AATTACAACAACCTAGACAATTGCCACTCTCCAGGCTGAACTTTGACTCAGAGTCTGTTTCACCCGGTCTTATTCCGATAAGCTCTTGAACTTTATCCATAAGGTCTACCGAACCACGAGAATGACAGGAACTGCCCATACATACGTGGACTTCATTACGCCCCTTAGGAATCAAACTAAAGGTTTTATAAAAGGTAGCAATTTGCATTACCCGGGTTAATGGTACGGTAAGTTTTTCACTGACCTTGTTTAATACTTCTTTGGGAAGCCACCCATTTAGGCTCTGAAGCTCCATTAACACCATAATCAGTGAACTGGGTTTGCCTTGATGTGCATTTATAATTTGATCTATTTTTTCGTTATCCATAGTTCCTGTCCTAACTTTTTTATTAAGCGGCAATAATGAGGTCATGGCTTTTGTCAAACCTCACTAATCCCTGTCTTGCTGAAACATCAAGGTGTCTTGATACTTCAGACGGGTTTAAGCCTAAAATTTCAGAGATTTCTCCGGCTGAAAGAGATTTTTCCCGCAGGAGCATCATAATCTGGCATATTGCCAGTTTATCTACAATTAATTCATTAAACAGCCTGTTAAACTCGCTACTTTCGAAAAATTCAGTATAGGTTTGTTTTGATTTCAAAGGAATTCTTAATCTTTCCCTTTCAACTAGTCTTATATAAGGAATTAATTTCCGGACTGCTTCAAGTTTGAACTTTACTTTCTTTATGTCCATGCCTTCACTTTTACCAATTGGTCCTATCTCTCTTACAGTTTTTGTAAAATCATCAGTATATTCAGCCAAAAGATTACCATCAGCACCGGACATAAAATTTATTCTCAACCTTTCAGGGTTCAGACCAATATGCTCCAATAATTTTTTACATATATATGTATTGGCTAATGCATCAAAATTTCCATGGGTAACATAATTGCATTCACCCAGGTTACAACCGCCAATAAATACACCGTCCTGACCTTTTAAGAAGGATCTGATTATAAATTCAAGGTCAATTCTTCCGGAACACATAACACGGATAAGCCTTATTTCATTTGAATATTGTAGTCTGGAAACTCCAGCCAAGTCAGCAGCACCGTATGCTCACCAATGACATACAAAACCTAATATTCTCGGTTTAAATTCAAGACCTGCACTCATTAGTTCTGACCTCCTTTATACGTCGCCTCTTTTTTAATTATCTCTTTTATAATTATTTGAGCTTTATTCATTTGCATATTGCTATACCTGCTATACTTCTTCAAGTTCAAGAACTGCATCCATTTGCTCCATGATTTCTTCTTTTGTAACCGCAGCATCAATTTGACCTAAGAGTTCTTTATCAGTAAAATGTTTTAATATAATAGCACTTGTTGGACATTTTGCATTGCAGACACCGTCTCCTTTACATAGAACAGGGTTAACCCTTGCCTTTTTACCTTTTGGTGTCTCTACAAATTCAATAGCCCCGTAAGTACAAGCTGTTATACATGCACCGCATGATACACAATCATACTCATTTACCTCACAAACAGAACCTGAGGCTACAACTGTATCATGTGTAAGTAGTGTTAAGGCTCTACCTGCTGCACCATAAGCCTGGTTAATCGTTTCCTGTATATGTTTTGGATAATGGGCAGTTCCACAAAGGAAAACACCATCTGCAGAAAATTCAACAGGTTTTAATTTAACATGGGCTTCTTTAAAAAATTCATCAGGACTCAAGGTTACTTTAAAATGGGAAGCTATTTCATGGGTCGATTCAGCTGGAATAACTGCGGAAGCCAAAGAAACAATATCAGCGTCTAATTCAAGTTTCTGGCCTAAAATAGAATCAGGCACTGTTACTCGTACAATATCTTTACCACCCTCTTTCATAGCTTCTACTACAGGTGCATCCTCGGGTGTATAACGAATAAACTGCACACCCTGGTCTGATGCTTCCCTATAATAATCCTCTCTTAACCCATAGGTTCTCATATCCCTGAAAAGTATATAGATACGCATCTCAGGGTTGATCTTTTTTAATTTCAAGGCATTCTTTATTGCATGGCTGCAACAGACTCTACTACAATAATTTCTCTCTTCATTTCTGCTGCCAACACATTGGATCATCACCAAAGTTTCGGCATTAGTGATTGCTTCATTTCCTTTGGCAATCTCTTCCTCCACCTCAATATGGGTGAACACCTGATCATTTTCCTTATAAAGGTATTCGGAAGGTTTATATTCATCAGCTCCTATGGCAACAACAGTGGCACCATGTTTTATCTCTTTAACTCTGCCTTCTGTTTCCACTGTAGTAACAAAACTTCCCACATAACCTTCAACCTTTTTAATGGTAGCCTGGTGGGAAACATGTACTAATGGATGTTGATATACCTTTTTAATGAGGTCTTTTAGATATGCCTGGACATCCATGCCTTCTATAGTGGTCTGAAGTCTTAATGCCATTCCACCTAAGACTTTATTCTTTTCCACTATCTGGACTTCATGTCCCTGGTTAGCTATGGAAAGAGCACAAGTCATACCTGCAACACCACCACCAACGATTAAGGCTGCTGGGTTCACCGGCAGGTCAAACTCCTGCAATGGCTCTAAGTAAGCGGCACGTGCCACTGACATTCTCACAATATCATGTGCCTTTTTTGTGGCTTCATCTTTTTGTTTAGCATGGACCCAGGAACAATGTTCTCTGATATTTGCCATATCAAGGTAATATTGATTCAATCCTGCTTCCCGAAGTGTGTCTCTGAATAACGGCTCAAGAGTTCTTGGAGAACATGCAGCTATAACAACTCGGTTAAATCCTTTTTCCTTTGCAAGATCTGTTATTTCCTGAGCAGAGTTAGTTGCACATGAAAATATCTGCTCTTTAGCAAAAACAACATTGGGTAAAGTTAAGGCATAATCAACTGTGGAAGGTACATTTACAACAGCTGAAATATTTGACCCGCAATGACATACAAAAACGCCAATTTTTGGCTCTTCCCCGGAAACATCTCTTTCTTCAGGGTATATTCTTTCTTTGGCAAGTTTACCTCTTCTATAGTCAAGAAGTTCACCAATTTGTGAACCTGCCGCGCTTGCAGTAAAAACTGACTCAGGAATATCTGTAGGGCCCTGAAAAGCACCGCTTACAAAAATTCCAGGTCTGTTGGTCAACATAGGATTGGAATGATCTTGTTTATTAAATCCATGGGAATTGAGCTCAATTCCAAACATATCTGATATTTCTTTATAAGCTGAAGGTGGATTTAATCCAACAGATAATACCACCATATCAAATTCTTCTTCTTTCACACCTTCATCAGTAGTTGCATATCTGATTGCTATATCCTTGGTTTCAGGGTTTTCTCTGACAACTGATGCGTAGCTTCTAATGAATTCAACTCCTTCAAGAGCGTCAGCTCTTTGGAAATATCGTTCAAAATCCTTTCCAAAAGAACGAATATCATTATGAAATATGGTACATTCAGTATCTGAATAATGATCTTTTGTTAATATGACCTGCTTCTGGGTATAAGTACAACATACACCTGAGCAATAACTGTTGTTTCCTTCTGTCACACGCCTTGAACCAACACATTGTATCCATGCTATTTTTTTAGGATATTTCTTATCAGAAATCCGTTTTACCTGGCCTTCGTATGGACCAGTGGAAGATAAAAGACGTTCATAATCCATACTGGTAACTACATTCTGCATTGTTGCATAACCATATTCATCGACCGAACTTGGGTCAAACGGTGTTATCCCTGCAGATAAAATGATAGCCCCGACTTTTATTTCCATCTTCTGGGGGGTTTGGCTAAAATCTATGGCGCCAGTCTGACAGACGCCTCTGCAAATGTCACATTTTTTCTCTTTCAGATAAAGACAAGTTTCTGCATCAATATATGAAACAAGTGGAATTGCCTGGGAAAAAAATACATGAACTGCTTTGTTATCTGATATACCCTGATTAAATTGATCAGGATATTCAACAGGACAATATTCTACACAAGTAGTACAGCCTGTACATTTCTCTTCTATAATGTATCTTGGCTTCTTGGTAAGGGTTGCCTTAAAATCTCCTGCTTCCCCTTCAACACTGTTAACTTCTGTGAATGTTAAAACCTCTATATTTGGATGCCGGCCGACCTCGACCAGTTTAGGTGAAAGAATTCACATGGAGCAGTCATTAGTGGGAAAGGTCTTGTCAAGCTGAGCCATATGCCCGCCAATACTCGCTCCTTTCTCGACCAAATAAACTTTAAAACCTGTAGCAGCCAGATCAAGAGAGGCCTGAATACCACTGACTCCTCCACCAACAACCATTACGTCTCCAAAATTCCCTGCAACTTGTTCTTTTTCCACTTCTTTATATCCTTTTCAGGTTTATTTCCCTAAATCATTTTACTAAATCATTGTCTACAACATATCGTTGACAATTTCAGTGATGTCTTTAATTTCCAAAACATCTTCATATTCCAGATTGAGTCGGCTTTCCTCAAAATTGGTTATACAATATGGGCAGGCAGTAACCAGCACTTGTGCTCCGACATCATTAGCTTGTAATAATCTGATATCAGAGAATCTTTCTTCCTTTGGTGTGTCCATCCAGATTCTACCACCTCCACCACCGCAACAGAGACTATTTTTCCGCGAATCAACCATCTCCACCAATTCTAAACCAGATATCTTCTTTAAAACTTCTCTAGGTTCATCATATATATCGTTATGCCGACCCAGATAACACGGGTCATGATACGTTACTTGCTTTGCATACTCTTTGGTGAGTTCCAGCCGTCCATCATTTATAAGTTCCAATAAATACTGGCTCATATGAATGACTTCGAAATTCACCATAAACTCAGGATATTCGTTTTTAAAGGTATGATAACAATGAGGTGAAGAAACAATAATTTTCTTAACCCCATTATCAATAAATGTTTTGATATTTTCCTTGGCAAGATTTGTGAAGACTTCCTCAGCACCTATCTTTCTTATACTTTCTCCACAGCAGCTTTCCTTGTCGCCCAGAATACCGAATTTCACTCCTGCTTTGTTCAGGATATTGGCTGTGGCAACAGCTACTTTTCTCATTCTTGGGTCGTAGGAAAGATAGCAGCCAACGAAATATAAAGCTTCCATCTCCTCGGTGTATGGTTTCACAGGTAAATCTTTTGCCCATTCAGAACGTTTTGCTCGATCTCCCTGCAAAGGATTGCCTTCTGAAATCAGGCTTGCTCTTGCAGTACGGGCAGACTTGACTGAGGCTGGAAAAAGTTCATACTCTGTTGCTACTCTTCGTAAGGACACACTAACGTCTATCTGTTTTACGCCTCGCGGACACTGGACCGGGCAGGCTCCGCAGGTAGTACAGCGCCATATATCTTCACCTTCTATCTCACTTAAACCAAAGGCAGCCTCACGAATTATCTTGCGCATGCTAAAATCTCTAACCCTGTTCCATGGACACACAGTATCGCATAATCCACACTGAAAGCATAACTTAAAGACTTCCCCACCAGCCTCTTTTATCTCATCTATTACTTCTATGAAGGGGGCAATAGTTTCCATTGATTTAGTCCCTCTCTGACATTCGGGCAACAGTGTCCATTAAATTTTCCAGACCATATTTGCTTACCAATGAATCCAACCCAACCTCCAGTGCTTCCTGCTCTACTGCTTCATCGATGTCTTCTTCTCTTTCTTCATAAATCAGAGCATCAGCCTCACACCATTTGACACATAATGGTTCATCTTCGCCTTCACACATATCACATTTTAAAGGGAGACCGGAATCAGGTTCTTTAAACTCGTCTCTGGATGGACAGGAAGCCCTGCAAAAGGCACACTCATCGTATTCTTTTCCATTAATGATATATTTATCTCTGCCTGCACATTCAGCTACTGTATACTCGCCCGCATAGACAGGCACATATATATCGGTTAAAGGGTCACGAATTATCCGTATTCGTGATCGTGCAGGGTTATTGCTACTATATTTTGGTGAAGCGTGAAAGGCAGAACAAATTACCTCACATGCACGGCAACCATTGCATTTATCAACATCAACTCTTATTGTTTTAATTATTTTCTTTGTCTTATTATCACTCAAGGTTCCTGCCCTCCAGTCTATTTTGTCTCTTTTACAGCTTCTTTATCCGTCAAAATTCCCCTTTTGATGAACTCTTCACTCACATAATCCAAACCTAACTCATCCAAGGTCTCTTTGGTAGGAATGCCATCATCGTTCCACCCTTTATATTGGTAATAAGTATCCAAGAGTTCCTTTTCAAGCTCAGGAAATCTTTTCTTCCAATGGTCATCTGGCGGCACCTCATCTTTTCTTCTCATGCCTCTAAGTATATTTACAGATCTGACTAGGGTTCGATACCTTTTGGCTGCTTTAGTAAGTTTCTCTTCATCCATCTACAGGCCGGCACCTGCTGTAATAAATTTCGGTAAATTGTGCATATGATATGGAGGTTTCAGGTGGAATGAGGAAAGACCGGCACACAATCCAAGAGCATCATCAATGTAGTGCATCCTTTCTTGCCAATCTACAATATCGCAAGTCATCTCAATAGTTGGGTAAAAAGGAGTTACATTTTTGTCTCCCCTCATTTCCCAGTCCAGAAATATTTGTTTGAACTTTTCATCAGGAACCTGAAACCAGTCTTTTACAAACTTTTCTCTATGCTCTCTTTTTGGAAAAGGAGCTTGTGGGAACTGCCCTTCAATCTGAGTAATGTTCATTTTCTCGCCAGTACAATACATCAGATAATAAATCGGGTTCATCATAAACAATTTAAGTGGCAGCTGCTCTACCTTCTTAATATTGTTATGCGCATACGCTTCAGCACCGTTACCTATCTCTTTGCCTGCCCAATGAGTTCCATTTGCAAGAACATCTCCTATTCCTTCACGTCGGACAATTTTATCAAGTAAATAGTAGAATCTGCCTTCAGTATCCTCCGGCATATCCGGGAAGTCTTTATCAGTCAAAATTCCGTCATCTAAAAGCTCAAGAGCAAAAGCCATAACCTGGGGAGCTGAATATCCATCCACACCGTATTCCGTAGCTTTCTGAGCAATTCTTAGACCAAATTCCAGATTTGAAAAAGCTCCCATTGTATAGGTAAGTTTGGTAAAGCACTTCATCATGTAAGTTGGAAGCCCTTCCAGAGAAAGTGTTGCTCCGCATTTCATCGGGCAGTTATAACAACTTATCAGTCGTGTACGGGCATTTTCCAATGTTTCTGTCCACTCTTTTTCGACTTCTTCTGTCCAAAAATCCTTTCTGCGAGTACGGGAATTTCCCCATGAAAAATTCTCAGTATGCCATTTTTCATCATGAACAGCCATTTCCTGGGGTGACCCGAGTCTGGATAAAATGGCCATAACTCCCGGGATTGGGTTTTCTTCTCTAAATCTTATATATTTAAGGACTTCATTACAAAGCTCGATATATTCCTCAGGTTCAGCAACATAGATGTCCTTTGTTCCGCGGACTACTATTGCCTTTACTCCTTTGTCTCCCATAACAGCGCCTATTCCGCCCCGACTGGCACTGGATCTCCCCTGTTCTATGGAAGCGTAGTAAACCTTATTTTCCCCTGCCATACCAATAGCAGCTACCTGAGCTTTTGGTTGTTTTAATTCCTCTTTAAGGAGTTCACCGGTTTCAAGGGCTCCTTTACCGCTCAGATGTGAGGCATCACGTATTTCTACCTTGTCATTGTTTATGTAAATGTAAACTAAATCAGAAGACTTGCCCTTAAGAATTACCTTATCATAACCTGCATACTTCAATTCCGGGGCCCAAAATCCCCCCATCATTGAAAATACCATCAGCTTAGTCATGGGAGAAATCGTAGAAACAATGGTACGGTTACAACCTGTAGCAGGTGTACCACATAAAAGACCAG
>JAIOSM010000406.1 GCA_021107575.1 Desulfobacteraceae bacterium
AATGGGAGAAAAAATACTATCAATTGGAATAGTTCCAATCGGGGCCTCTTCGTCTTTATTTGCTGCAGCAAGGGCATATCCTTTACCTGACATGACCTTCATTGTTATACCCAATTTAGCATCTTTTGATAAAGTGGCAATATGCTGCTCCGGGTTTAATATCTCAACCCTGCCATCCTTGCTTGTGACAGAAGCACCTGTTACTATTTTTTGTCCTTTAACATTAAGAACGATCTCACAATCTTCAGTAGTATCAGTCTTCAATTTAAGCTCTTTTAAATTGAGTATAATCTCAGAAACATCCTCTCTCACATCAGATATCACACCGTATTCGTGAAGAGCATCATCAAATTTCACAGAAACAATTGCTGCACCATACAATGATGAAAGGATTATACGTCTGAGAGAATTTCCTATTGTTGTTCCAAAACCTCTTTCAAGAGGTTCACATACAAATTTTCCATATGTTGAAGTCGTTGTGACAGCAAGCTCTTCAGGCTTGATCATCTCCCGCCAGTTCACATATGCAAGTTTCTCAGTTGTCATTTATATCTCCTGTTGATTAAATATTTAAACAACTTGGAAAAGCTCAATTATTTTGAATAAAGCTCTACAATTAAATTTTCCTGAATTGGCAGAGTAATATCTTCCCGGGCTGGTACTCTGGTAATCATACCTTTGAAGTTATCCTTGTCAAGCTCAAGCCATTGAGGCACACCGCGCCTGACAACTGCTTCTAAAGATTCAACAATCGCTTGAACATTTCTGCTTTTTTCCTTAACCTCAACAACATCACCTTTTTTTATCTGATAAGATGGGATATTTACTTTTCTCCCATTAACAGTAAAATGATTATGTCTTACAAAATGCCTGCCCTGGGTTCTGGAACTTACCAACCCAAATCTGAACACAACATTATCAAGTCGTCTTTCAAGAATCTCAAGTAGGTTAGTACCTGTGACACCTCTACGGTTGTCAGCCTTTTTAAAGCTTAAACGAAATTGTTTCTCAGACACACCATAAATTCTTTTAACTTTCTGTTTTTCTCTAAGCTGCATTCCATAATCAGATACTTTTTTCCCTCTTTTTTGCCCATTTTCTCCAGGGGGGTATCCTTTTCTATCAAAACTGCATTTATCAGAAAAGCATCTATCACCTTTCAGAAAAAGCTTAATGTTTTCGCGTCTACATTGCCGGCAAACTGCTCCTCTATATCTTGACAACGTTTTCCTCCTTTATCAACTTATATATTATACTCTTCTTTTCTTGGGTGCACGGCATCCATTATGTGGCACCGGGGTAACATCCTTTATCGAAGATATATTAAATCCAAGAGCGTGTAATGCTCTTAGCGCGGATTCTCTTCCCGGTCCAGGGCCTTTAATACAAACACCTAAATTTTTCATCCCATATTCCATCACTTTTTTTCCGGCATCTTCTGCTACTATTTTTGCAGCAAAAGGTGTACTTTTTCTTGACCCTTTAAATCCATGAATTCCCGAGCTGGACCATGCCAGAGTGGTCCCGTTTTCATCGGTGATGGTAACAATTGTATTATTAAATGTAGATTGAATATGTGCAACTCCGGTAGAAATATTCTTTCTAATCTTTTTTTTAGTTGCTGTTTTAACTTTTTTTGCCATAATCGTTTATTACCTTTTTGAATTTTACCAACTCTTTTTGGTGCTTCTTCCTAGCTTTTCTTCTTAACAGCAACGCGTTTAGGGCCTTTTCTTGTCCTCGCGTTTGTACTGGTTCTCTGTCCACGAACAGGAAGCCCTCGTCTATGGCGCAACCCTCTGTAACATCCAAGATCCATTAGTCTCTTAATATTCATTGAGACTTCAGTTCTTAACTCACCCTCAACTTTATACTTGCTGTCAATAATTTTTCTAAGCGCATTAACCTGTTCATCGGTAAGTTCATGTGATTGAACACTCGGGTCAACCCCACCTTCTGCCAGTATATCCCGGGCGCTCGTCCTACCTATACCAAAAATCTGTGTTAACGCAATTTCAGCGTGTTTGCCTCTTGGTAAATCTACTCCTGCAATTCTTGCCAATTTTTCCCCCTATCCTTGCCTTTGTTTATGACGTTTATTAATACATATCACTCTTACCACACCACGCCTTTTTACAATTTTACAATTTCGGCAAATTTTTTTTACAGATGCTCTAACTTTCATCTAACGTTTCTCCTAAACCTAGCATTTGTTCCATAACAAATGTTATTTAAATCTATATGTTATTCTACCTCTGTCTAAATCATAAGGTGACAGCTCAACTGTTACCTTATCACCTGGCAAAATCTTTATAAAATGCATTCTCATCTTACCTGAAATATGAGCTGTCATAACATGTTTGTTCTCAAGCTCAACTTTAAATGTTGCATTTGGTAATGTTTCAAGGACAGTACCCTCTAATTTGATAGGCTCTTCTTTTGCCATAACTTTACCTTTATCTCCTATTGCAATAAAAACTTATTTGTTTTTACCCGATCTTCCTAAAAAGCCATCATAATTACCTGTAATCAAATGTGACTCAATCTGACCTACAGTATCTATTGACACGCCCACAACAATTAGAAGTGCGGTACCTCCAAAGTAAAAAGGAATATTGAATTTTGTCATGAGTATTGTAGGTAAAACACATACAGCCGAGACATAAATTGCTCCACCCAACGTAATTCTGGTAAGCACTTTATCTATGTAGTCAGCAGTTCTTTTACCCGGTCTGATTCCAGGAATATAACCACCATTTTTTTTCATATTTTCAGCAACATCATCAGGTTTAAATTGAATAGCAGTATAAAAAAAACAAAAGAAAATAACAAACCCAACATATATTATATAATAGAGAATCGTTCCCGGATTCATCAGGCTTGAAAAATCCTTCATTAAAGGCATATCAACAAATTGTGCCAGCGTTGTAGGGAACATTATAATTGAAGATGCAAAGATAGGTGGAATAACTCCAGCTGTATTGATCTTTAATGGAAGATGTGAAGTTTGTCCTCCATACATCTTTCTGCCAACAACCCGTTTTGCGTAGTGAACCGGAATCCTTCTTTGTGCCTGCTCCATATATACAATAAATGCTATTACAGCAAGTATCACAACAGCAAGAATGATCATACCAAACAGTCCCATCTCACCAGTAGTGATAAGCTGGGCAGTATTAGCAAGTGCTGCCGGCATTCTTGCAACAATCCCTGCAAAAATAATTAATGATATCCCGTTACCTATGCCTCTTTCTGTAATCTGCTCGCCCAGCCACATGATAAATGAAGTACCTGCTGTTAAAGTGATTATAGTTATCAGGCGAAATGCCCAGCCTGGCTCCATAACAACTGATATCCCTGCAGGTGATGTCATGCTTTCAAGGCCAACACTTATGGCAAACCCCTGAATCAAACTTAAAAAAACAGTTCCATATCGAGTGTATTGAGTTTTCTTTTTCCTGCCTTGTTCACCCTCTTTGGAAAGCTGCTCAAGATGAGGCACAACAACAGTCATCAGCTCTATAATAATTGAAGCACTAATATAAGGCATAATACCAAGAGCAAAAATTGAAAGATTGTCTAATGCCCCACCGGAAAACATATTAAACATGGAAAAAAGAGTACCCGCTGCGTTATCAAAAAAAGACTGCAAAGCTGCGGCATTGATCCCAGGTGTTGGGACATGCACACCAATACGGTATACAAACAAAAGTGCCAGAGTAATTAAAATTTTCCTTTTTAACTCTGGAAGCTTAAATATGTTTTGATAGCTACTGTCAATCATTTGTAATTAACTGCCTTATCTATAAATTATAGTTATCTGAAGATACTCTATACTATTCTATTTCTGGACTATTTCCAGGCTCCCACCGGCTGATTCAATTTTTTCCTTTGCAACTTTGCTTGCTTTACATTGCTTTAAAGAAAAAACTTTTTTCACTTCACCATTCCCCAGTATTTTGACTGAATCAAATTTGCCTTTTATCAACCCGGCCTCTTTCAAAACAGCAATATCAATAGTTGCACCATCATCAAACCTATCAAGATCATTTACGTTGAGAGTAACAACATTTTTTTTGAATATATTTGTAAAACCACGTTTTGGTAAACGCCTGTGAATAGGCATTTGGCCGCCTTCAAATCCTGGTCTCACACCTCCACCAGATCTTGAATTATGACCTTTATTCCCCCTGGTTGATGTAGAGCCCATTCCAGAGCCGGGACCGCGCCCAACTCTTTTTCTGTTTTTTCGGCTTCCTGCTGCAGGTGCCAGTTCATGAAGCTTCATTTATACCTCCTCTACCCTAACCAGATGAGACACCTTATTGGCCATTCCAATAATCGATGGATCAGCCTTATGCTCAACT
>JAIOSM010000332.1 GCA_021107575.1 Desulfobacteraceae bacterium
CTTTGTGGAAGATATTTCACACACACAATTACTCAAAATGAATACAGAAGAACAACTGAAGCAGAATTATTCAAAATCCAAGCAAAATATCACAAAGATGAATATCACATGCCACGTTAGATAATATAAGTATCCGAATGGCTATAGCAATCCTTCATAAAAAAGACAACCTCTTTCAGGAAAAAATAAATAATGCGCCCAGACAGCCCGGCTGTTATATCTATAAAGACAAATCTGGAGACATCTTGTACATCGGTAAAGCTAAAATTTTAAAAAACAGAGTAAAAAGCTATTTTTCCAATTATGCCAAATTAGATATTAAAATTCAAAACCTAATAAATCAAGCCGAAGATATTGAATACTTAATTGTAGATTCAGAAGTTGAAGCACTAATACTAGAAACAAATTTAATAAAAAAATACAAGCCCAAATATAATTCAATGATGATGGATGATAAAAATTATATCTGGGTGAAATTTGACAAAGTAAAAAGAAGGATGAAAGATTTTCCTAGAATAAGAATTGTACGAAAAAAAGATGATAAAACTGCTAATTATTTTGGACCCTATCCAAACACTGTTCCAGTCAAAAATATTCTCAAACGACTTCGTAGATTATTTCCATACATAGCTAATGAACACAAGTATTCAGAATCATACGAAAACCTAGAGGAACAATTAGCAAATACAAAAAACTGTCTATATCATCACATAAACCTGTGTCCCTGTGGGGAAAAAAATAGTAAAAAAATACATATGCATAGCTTTCGAAATATAAAGAAATTTTTTAATGGAGAAAAAGTACAAATTCAAAACAAACTTGAAAACAAAATGGCACTTTATGCAAAAAAGCATAACTTCGAAAATGCAGCTATCATAAGAGATAAAATCAATGACATAAAATACGTTACCGCAAATATTCGAATAGATACTCATGTTGATGATACTTTAGTTTCTCAATTACGCAAAGAATCAAAAGACAATGCTCTAGAACAATTAATATCTGTACTAAATTTTAATGAAAAAATTAAACCCAAAATAATAAACTCCTATAAAAACAAAACTTTCAGAATGGAATGCTACGATATCAGTAATACACAAGGAACCAATGCTACAGGCTCAATGGTTGTAATGATAAACGGGGAAATACGACCTGACCTATATAGACGTTTCCGAATAAAGATGAAAAACGAACCAAATGATTTCGCAATGATGCAAGAAGTTCTGGCACGTAGATTTCAACAATACCTACTAAATGAACAGCCAGCCGATAGAGACTTCCAACCAAAAGAAGATATGCCGAAAAATTTGTATAAAAGAATGAAAAATTGGAAAAAAGACGAAAGTTTTTCACAAACACCTGATCTACTTATCATCGATGGTGGCAAAGGACAACTAGCATCAACTTACGAAGTTTTAAAATCTTTCAGCTTACACGAGCAAATTCCAATCATAGGATTAGCAAAGAGAGAAGAGGAAATATTTTTTATAAGAGATCAAATAAATTCCAATAAAGATACAAGTGTACCTTATAACAATTCTGAACTTCTGCAAAGAAAATTTGCAAGGATAAAACTCTCAAAAAAAACACCCTCACTTCAAATGATACAACGTATCAGAGATGAAGCACATAGATTTGCAATTACATATCACAAAAAACTAAGAGCAAAAGATTTACTAAAAAAATGAAATTTCAAGGTAAGATAGGAACCGGTTGTTGAGACCTAGGCTGCTGAGGTCTAAGCTTCTGAGTAGGCGTCATAGACGGAGGATGTACAGGTTGCTGAACTGTTGGCATATTTTGTGGTGGCACTGCAGGAATATTTACTTTGATATGCTGTTGGGTTGGTATAGGTTGTTGAACTCGTGGCTGTGATTGAATTTGTGGTTGTTGATTTACAATAGGTGTAGACTGCCGCACAGGTTGTACAACTGGTACAGGAACATTCACAACAATATTTTGTGCAGGCATCGGTATCGATGCTTGTGGGATTGGCTGAGTCGTAGTTGTCATAGTGGTTTTCTTCACAACTTTTCTAGGACCAACTCTCTCTCGATAACTGGCAGTAATTCTTCTAAATAACCCATTTAAAAAACTCTCAGTAACAATATCAATAATTACTACAATCACTAAAACTATTAATGCTGACACATCTAAAAAAGAGCCAAAAATATCAAAAGGGTTTTGTATTAAACCCTGTGTCCATGCGGTAAGATCATACACCGCTTTTACAAATGCTGATGTACTGCCACCATTGTATTCAACTTGAAAGAATACAAATAAGATTCTAAGTACTAAAAAAAACTCAATTACTTTAAATATTCCATCAATCACATTTTGAATAATATCTTCAAAATTATCATATAAAAAAGCTGTAACGATTTCAGAAATAGCAATACCTGCCAACACAATTATTACCAAAGCAGTAATCGCATCTACATTTAGCATTAACATATTATTAGGCAAACTAATGATATTCTCAAAAGGAAATATAAAAATATTTGATACCCAATGAATTATATTTACGAAAACATTTGAAGTACTCGCTTCAATCAAATCCAAAGCAATTCGAAATACCAGTATTGCCGCGATGATACCAATCATACCTAAAATTATTGCTCTAACTTTTGATCTTGTTTCGGCCATGATATATATATGTAAAACAACTTATCTATAATTTGCTTAAGGATAAATACAAACTAATATTAATACATTATGACAATTATTCAAATAAAAAACAAATTATTACCTGATATGATTTAATTGTATTTTACATAATTATTTACATTATAAAAAACATAAAACTACGATAAAATAATACAATGTAAAGTGTTTTAAATTAATTTAATGAAAAAATAATGAACAAACAAACCAATTGCAGAAGAATAGAGCAAAAACTAAAAGACAAAGAAATAGTATATGCTTTGGACCAATATGCAAACTGGGGAATTGCACAAAACTATATGGCAGATCAAGAACATGAAGTGGTAAATATGGCAAAAGAATGGCTACAAAAGCATGATC
>JAIOSM010000015.1 GCA_021107575.1 Desulfobacteraceae bacterium
CTTAACAAAGAATTTTGTGAGATTTACAGGTGATACGAATAGCAAACAAAAAATCAAGAATGATATACAAAAAATAAAACACGGGGGCAAAATATGACATTTCCAAAGCAGATTTTTTAATAACTAAATATAAAATTCCAATAACCAAATATCATAATGATATAACCTTCTGAAATATAAAAGTGGTGTGACCATGGCTCTATGCAAGCTAAGACAAAAGATCAAGGACATTGGTGTAAAAAATATTATAATGTGTTTTATTTTTCAGTGGATTATTAGAATAAATTCACATGTGCCGTGGCCAGTTCATCCAACTTCTATAGTAAATAATCCTGAAAATATCAAGCATCATAAGGGACGACCAATTATTGGTTTTTCTCCATGTTGTTATATTCAAGCTATGAATGGAATTGAGATCGGAAAAAATGTTAGAATTGGCCCTGGAGTAAATGCTATAATTTCACCAAATGTTTCACTTGCTGATCACACAATTGTTGCTACAGGCGCTGTGGTTACAAAAAGTTTCAGTGAAGGGAATTGTATAATCGGCGGTGTTCCAGAAAAATTGATTAAATAAATTAAAAGAGAAAAAAGATATAATGAGATTGCCAAAAATATGACAAATTCGAGATATTCAAAATCATCGCTGCAAAAAAAGTTACTATGCTACAGCATGATGGTTTTAGACAGTCAAGTTGGAATACCTCATATATAGGTTTTTCCAACAGTATCCTACTCAATTAAAATCAATGTTTTAAATAAATAATCAATCATAAAATTAGTAACACATGAATCATAATATATCGAGGAATAAAGATGAATGGATTTGTCAATAGTGAGATGAAAAATGACCCGTTTCAATTTGATTCAGATTGGATACATAGACTTGAAGAACTAAATCATTGGAATAGTTATTGGATGCAGCAAAAACTTATGGAGGATAGGATTCATAAAGATGATACATTGTTGGAGGTTGGAAGTGGAAGTGGTTTTTGTTCTAATTATATTAAAGCGAAAGGCTTTAAAGTAACAACATTTGATATTGATTCAGACAAAAAACCTGATATAATAGGAAATATTGTAGATTATGATTTTAAAAATGTATATGATTTTGTATTGGCGTTTGAAGTATTTGAACATATCCCTTATAGTTTATTACCTAATGTACTAAAAAATCTTGAAAAAAAGTGTAAAAAGGGCATGTTTATTAGTATCCCAGAATATATGCCAATCATTTTCTCAATTGATATAAAAATTCCGAAGGTTGAGCGTATAAAATATAATATGCGTATACCAAAGTCTTTGCCGTTTAAAAAAAAAATGACACCTCACCACCATTGGGAAGTTAATTCATCAGAATCAACAAGAATAAAAAATGTGCTAAAATTATTTAATTTATATGGATTTAGAGATAAACAAATTATTTTGTATAATTCTCAATATTTTATATATTTTATTTTAGAATAGATTAAACAGAATATGGAAAAGTAGGAATCAATAAGAATGTAAAATAATGGGTACTCCAAATTTAGGCAGATGTGAATGCCTAGCAGTTATAGTGAAGTTCAAAAAAATAAACTGATAAATATCTTTTACTAGTCCAGATATCCAAGTGCTCTTAATCGCTCTTTCACTTTATCTTCATCTTCTTCTGAAAACACTTCTTCAATTTCCTCGTCATCATCCTTAACGACTTCTTCTAATACAAATGTAGCGTATTCATCAACCGATTCAAACTCAGTCTCTTTGACACGTTCTTCGATTTTCTTAATCAAATCTATTGGGATTTTTATTTCACCATATTCAACACTCATCATTTCACCTGCTGATTTTCTTTTATTATTTCTGCAAAATCAGTTATCTTTGGATTACCAAAATCTTTGACACTGCTACTCCAGAATCCATAGTTAGAATGATCTCCAAACATACCAATTTTATCCATTCCATGATCAGATAGTACAATGTAATTATTCTTAATAGTTTCTGCGATCTCATCCATATCTTTATAGATCATTTTCATCATGGCTCTGTTGCCAAAGTTCAGATGCCCTATCACATCGGCTATACTGAAATATCCAAGCAGAAAATCATAGTCTTCATTTAAAGCATCAATGAATTCCTGTTTAATTTTTCTGTGATGTTCAAATGCATGGTTGTTGTACTCTGTTCTTATGCTCTTCTTTTCGTCTTCTGATTGTGCATCGAAAAACTGTTTGAGCAATATCCGCTCCTTATCGTGCTGCTCCCTGATGTAGTTGAAACCTGGCAGATCAATTATTTTTGGATCCTTAAATTGATCAAAGAACGTGTTCTTTATGTCAAATTTTGTGTGCCACATTCCCTCATCGCCAAGAGCCATGACCTCCTCTTCCATATTCTTCCCTGTCATAAAGGAACTCCAGAGCACCATTGTTCTTGGTTCTGAAAATTCAGAGATATCAGTTTTTCCATGGAATTCCTGCATGAGGTTTTTACAGTTGAATCCTTCAACCAGCGTATGTTCCAGTGCATCTATTGCCAGGACCACGATCATTATTCCAACTCCGTTATAATACCACCTGCGATAGTATCATCTTTTCCAAGTACAAATCTACCCAGTTCCTCTATCTTATTGAAGTTCTCTACAACAACAGGCTTGTTCGTCCTGATCATCACTTCAGCAACTTCCCTATTCCTGATCTCTAATGCATCCTCTGCGATCAGTTCAAGTGTGGAGGAATTAATAACCCTATTAATCTTTTCAATGTCACAGGGAACTTCCTGGGTGGCACATCTGAACCAGACGCTTGTACCATTCTTATAAGGGATCTTATCCATCCAAAAGAGATTGGCTTTTATCAAATCCGTTACTACTGGCTGGTCGCTGTCGTGCACAATAACATCGCCCCTGTCAATGAATAGTTTATCTTCTGTGGTAATACCTGTACTTTTCCCTGCTTCAGCTTCTGTGACTTCTTTTAAAAACTCTTCAACGGATTTTACACGTGTATTTTCGCCTGAAGGCAATACTTTGATCTCATCTCCTTCTCTTATAGTTCCACTTTCAACTCTTCCTGCTATGATGCGTTTATCAAAATTATAGATATCCTGGATCACAAAACGCAGGGGTTTATCGTTTGCGTTTTCTTTGATCCTGAACGTGCCCAGTGCTTCCAGAACAGTAAGGCCATTATACCAATCCATTTTTAAGCTCTTGTTGGCTATAAAATCACCTTGCTTTGCAGAGATCGGTATGATATAAGATGGTTTGATGTTAATTTCAGATAAGAATTGTATGAGTTCTTTCTTTACTGTTTCAAACCGTTCCTGACTATGATCAACCAGATCCATCTTGTTTATGACAACAATGACCTGGGCTAATCCCAGCATTCCGAGAATATAAGCATGTCTTTTTGTCTGTTCTTTTACACCCTCTTCTGCATCTACTATTAGTACAGCGGCTTCTGCCTGGGATGCTCCGCTGATCATGTTCTTTAAAAATTCCACATGTCCTGGGGCGTCTATTATGACATAATCCCTTTTTTTTGTATTAAAAAAGGTTTGTGCTGTGTCGATAGTGATGCCCTGGTCGCGTTCTTCTTCCAGGTGATCCATGATATAGCCAAATTCAATATCCTTTCCAAGGCTTTCACAAAGATGTTTGATCTCTTCGATCTTGCCTTCGGGGATTGAGTTGGTATCAAACAGAAGTCGTCCGATCAACGTGCTTTTTCCGTGATCAATATGACCGACAATTACAAATTTTAATTTTTCTTTTTCCATATTATAGTCCTCTTTATATGATTAATATGATTAATTTAGCTAACGTAAATAATCCTAGCAATGTTGTTGCTGCCCCGATGATCAATGTAAATTCTTCAGTTTTCATTTTTTTTACGGTATGTACCGACAGAGGCACAGAGATCAACGACCCAACAATCAGATATGGAGCAAGGACCCAGTCAACATGTGTGCCGAGTGTGAAATAGGCTGCAACGCCAATAAAACATGTAACTCCTTCTGCAAGAGCTGTTATGCCTATTGAATTCTTGACGTTGACACCGGAGAGTATCTGTCCTGATACTATTAGCGGACCGTATCCACCGCCTGACATACCCTTGTTAAAGGAAATAACAGCACCTATTCTAATAATATTCTTCCATGAAAAATTCCTTTCGGCTCTGTGCTTTATCAGTATAAGTATACGCATAGCTGTGACCACGAGCCCGAAATACAGTTTGAGGTAGCAGGCCGGTAAGCTGAATGCAACAACCCCAGCCCCGA
>JAIOSM010000460.1 GCA_021107575.1 Desulfobacteraceae bacterium
ATATTCTCCTGATTATAGTCAGGAAGAAGTCACATTTGATGATATTGCCATGTATCAATATACCGGAGGTACTACCGGTGTTTCAAAGGGTGTGATGCTTACACATGGAAATATTAGCTGTCAGGTTCAACAATGTTCTGCATGGTTCCCAAAATTTGAGAAAGGTACTGAGACAATGCTTGGCGCATTGCCTTTTTTCCATGTATTTGGCATGTCAGTCTCCATGAATTTTGCAGTATTTATGGGCTGGACAAATGTTCTTGTCCCAAAACCACAGCCAGACCCCCTTCTTGAGGCAATTACGAAATTTAAGATTACCTTTGCCCCGCTGGTCCCAACTATGTATATAGGTATGTTAGCTCATCCTGATATAAAAAATAGAGATCTAACAAGCGTAAAAGGGTGTTTTTCCGGAAGCGCTCCACTACCTCTTGAAGTGATCAATAATTTTCAGGAAATTACAGGCTCTATAATTGTTGAAGGATTTGGGCTGACTGAATCAACGCCAGTAACACATATTAATCCTTTTAATGGTCAAAGAAAACCCGGCAGTATTGGATTGCCATTATCTGACACAGAGTGTAAAATTGTTGACTTGAAAAATAGTGACATTGAAATGAAAACCGGAGAACCAGGAGAGCTTTTAATTCGTGGTCCCCAGGTTATGAAGGGATATTTGAATAAACCCGAAGCAACAAAAGAGACACTAACTGATGATGGGTGGTTGCTTACCGGCGATGTCGCAACAATGGATGAAGAAGGATATTTTTACATTGTAGACAGAATTAAAGATATGATTTTATCCGGTGGATATAATGTTTATCCCAGAGATATTGATGAAGTTTTATATACACATCCCAAAGTCGTTGAAGCATGCTCTATAGGGATTCCCCATGAAAAACGCGGTGAAGCAGTAAAAGCATTCATAGTCTTGAAAGAAGGGGAAACAGCTACTCAGGAAGAAATGATTGCATTTTGTGCTGAACGCATTGCCAAATATAAGCTCCCTGTGGAAATTGAGTTTAAAGAGGATTTA
This sequence comes from Desulfobacteraceae bacterium, assembly GCA_021107575.1. Classification (GTDB taxonomy): domain Bacteria; phylum Desulfobacterota; class Desulfobacteria; order Desulfobacterales; family Desulfobacteraceae; genus JAIOSM01. The sequence continues at coordinate 1,037 of JAIOSM010000460.1, forward strand.
CCCAAATCAAATGTTGGTAAAATTTTAAGAAAGGATTTAAGAAAAGAGAATAATTAATCTCACTTTTTTTTCAATAATTTTTTCTTATATACTTTTGAAGGAATATAAAAAGGCTCATAATCAGAATATTTAGTTGTTCCGCCACCTTTAATATTGCCGGATTGTCTATTGGTGGAATATTGCCATATTGTAGAAAATTGTTTTTGGGTCCTCATGTTTTCATAGCCTTTATAACTTTGTCTTAAATTTGGATGAACCCAGTTTGGAGATGATAAAGTTTTTTGAAATTTTCTACTATTTTTTTTATCCCTGTTGTTTTTTGGACTCATTGGATCCATTGCATAAATGACAGGGATAGGGAAGTAGGATAGAATAAAACATAATAAAAATATTATCATATATTTCGCCATTCTCTTGCCTTGTTTATTGAATAAATTTATTTTATCATTTTTTATGATTTGGCCTGTTTCTCTACTTATTTTATGTTAAAGTGCTTTTTTATTTGTGTCAATGAATTAATAGAGAATATTCCATGAATATTATGGAAAAGTTAGAATGGAGAAATAAATGGCAGATTTTGATTTTTTAAAGCAACTCATATTTGAAGAAGAAGAATACCAGGTTGTGGATTTTAGTAAAATTGAAGAGATCGAAAAAATCAAAATTAATGATCTGCCTTTTTCAGCGAGAATTATTTTTGAAAATTTATTAAGAAATTTAAACACTGCCCATGTAAATTCCAAACATATTAAAATGTTTATTAATTTTTATTTTGCTCAAAAGAGCACTGAGGCAACACTTATACCATTTTTTCCATCTAGAATTCTCATGCAGGACTTTACAGGAGTACCTGCTATTGTTGACCTTGCTGCAATGCGAGATGCTGTTTTAGAATCAGGTTTTGATCCTGAAAAAATTAACCCTTTGATTCCTGTTGATCTTGTTATCGATCATTCAGTACAAGTAGATCATAACAAGTCAGAGACTGCGTTGAAATTAAACATGGAAAAAGAATATGAAAGGAATAAAGAACGATACAGTCTGTTAAAATGGGCTTCAGAAAGTTTTGAAAATTTTAGAGTAGTTCCTCCGGGCTCAGGTATTTGTCATCAGATAAATTTAGAATACCTTGCCAAAATAGTCTGTAAAAAAAATGAGGGCACATCTATTGCATTTCCTGATACTTTAATCGGTACGGATTCACATACCACTATGATTAATGGGATAGGAGTTTTGGGTTGGGGGGTTGGAGGTATTGAAGCAGAAGCTGTTATGTTGGGAGAACCTTATTATATGAACCTCCCTGAAATTATAGGTGTTAAACTAACTGGAAAGCCTTCCAATAGAATTACTGCTACTGACATAGTTCTTATGATTACAGAAAAGTTAAGATCAGAAAATGTGGTCGAAAAAATTGTTGAATTTACAGGATCTGGTGTAAAAAGACTTTCTCTTACTGATAGGGCTACAATTTCTAATATGGCCCCCGAATATGGCGCAACAGCAGCTTTTTTCCCTATTGATTGTGAAACCATATCTTATCTTAATAAAACATCAAGAAAAAAACTTGGTGAATTTGTTGAAACCTATTGTAAGAAGTGTAACTTTTTTGCAACCGACAATGATAATATAAAGTTTAATAAAATTATTGAAATTGACCTTTCTTCAATAGAATTATCAATTGCAGGCCCTTCAAAACCAAATCAAAGAATTTTATTAAATGATGTTAAAGCTAGGTCTATTAGTATTAAATCCTCTGAAGCTCGTGATGATGATATCGTTACAAATGGAAAAGTATTGATTGCTGCTCTTTCGTCCTGCACTAACACTTCCAATCCTAATGTTATGATTGGAGCAGGCCTTGTTGCAAAAAAAGCTGTTGCAAATGGTCTTACAATACCATGGTTTGTCAAGACTTCTCTTTCGCCCGGTTCAAAAGTTGTAGTAGATTACCTTGAAGATGCAAATCTTATGAGCAGCCTCAGACAACTTGGGTTTAATAATACAGGCTTTGGGTGCATGACTTGTATTGGTAATAGTGGACAGTTAGAGCCTGACATTGCGAAGGTAATAGAAAAAAATAATTTAAATACTGCAGCTGTCCTTTCAGGAAACAGAAATTTTGAAGCCAGGATTCATCAGCTTATTAAAAGTAATTATTTAATGTCACCTGCACTTGTTGTAGTTTTTGCTCTTGCTGGTAGAATTGATATTGATTTTGATTCAGAACCCGTTGGTTTTGGAACAAACGGCAAGCCTGTTTTTTTTGATGATATATGGCCAGATGCAAAAAAAATCGCAAAATATGTAAAGAATCATGTAAAGAATATTTTTTTTGAAAGTATTTATTCTTCAATTTTTAAAGGAGGAGAATTTTGGGACTCTTTACAATTTAAGAAGAGCCGTACTTTTTCCTGGGATGAAAATTCATTATATATTAAAAAACCACCTTTTTTTGAAAAAAACTCAGAATCTATATCTAATAATAAGATAACTAATGCACGGGTTCTTTTAGTACTAGGAGATACAATTACAACAGATCATATTTCTCCTGCAGGAGAAATACCTGAAAATTCTCCTGCAGGAAGATACCTATTGGAAAATAAAATATCAATCCAGAATTTTAATACCTATGGATCAAGACGAGGTAATCATCAAATTATGATGCGAGGTACATTTGGAAATATACGTATTGAAAATTTACTCGCATCAAAAAAAGGTGGGGTCACTCTAAAATTTCCAGAAAAAGATGAAAAATTTATATTTGATGCGGCCATGGAATATAAAAAAGATTTAACTCCTCTTATTGTCTTTGGTGGTAAAGAATACGGTACTGGTTCATCAAGGGACTGGGCTGCAAAAGGAACTAACCTTCTTGGTATTAAAGCCGTAATAGCATCATCATTTGAAAGAATTCATAGAAATAATTTAATTGGAATGGGTGTTTTACCACTTGTTTTTAAAGAGCACCAAAATTTTAGTTCACTTAATCTTAAAGGAAATGAAAAATTTACAATTCATGGTTTGTCAGAGATGAGGCCAGGTTCTGTTTTAAATGTTGAAGCTTTACAAGATGATGGCAAAATAATTAAATTCCACACAATTTCCAGACTAGATACCGATATGGAACTTACATATTATCAAAATCATGGTATACTGAATTTTGTTCTGAATAAAAAAGATTCTTTTTATTAAATTTGAATTTATGTTACAAACAGAACCCGATTTTAATAAAAATTAAGCATTATTTAATATTAATTAATAAGGATTTACTAAAATGAAAAATACAAATTATGATTTTAACCATGGGGAGTTTGGCGACACTACAGGAATTGCCATTAATGTTAAAGGTCCTGATATATTGCGATATAATTACATCAGTAAAGGCACTGCCTTTAGTGAAGGAGAAAGAGAACAACTTAAACTGACAGGATATCTTCCTCCACGGATTAAATCTCTTGAAGAACAAGTTGAATCCTCTCTAAATATTATTGATAACAAAAAAAATGATATTGAAAGATTTATATATATCAGAGGGCTTTTTGATAGAAATGTTGTTCTTGCCCATGCTGTGATTGCAACTGATGTAACAAGATTTCTAAGTATAATTTATACCCCGACTGTGGGTTTAGCATGTCAGCAGTACTCATCCATGTTTAGAAGAGCTAACGGTATTCATCTTCACCCTGGTAACATTGACAAAACTGAGGACATTTTAAAAAATTATTCCGACGATGACATCAGGGTTGCAGTTGTTACTGATAATCAGGGAATTCTTGGAATAGGTGATCAGGGTGCTGGTGGCATTGCTATTTGTCTTGGTAAATTAATGCTATACACTCAAGGTGCAGGTATTGCACCATGGCATTGTCTTCCAATATCACTTGATGTAGGAACCGATAATACAGAGCTTTTAAATGATCCTAATTATCTTGGGTATAGACAGGAAAGATTAACAGGCGAGAATTATCTACAGTTTATTAAACAATTTTCTAAAGCATTCAAAAATGTTTTTCCTAATGCTTTATGTCAATGGGAAGATTTTTCAAAACAGAATGCATTTACAATAAGAGATGCATATTTGCATGATTTAATTTCTTTTAATGATGATATCCAGGGAACAGGTTCTATTGCGCTGGCAGGTATCCTAGCAGCTATGAAGGTGAAAAAAGAGAGCATGGAAGATCAGATTTTTCTTGTCCATGGTGCAGGCGCTGGAGGGGTAGGTATCGCCGAGCAAATTCATACTGAACTAATGGAACAGGGTCTTTCAAAAGAGCAGGCAAGTGAAAAAATATTTACCCTTGACTCTCAAGGTGTTGTTACAACAGATAGAGAGCTGGAACTTTATAAAGAAAAATTTGCAAAAGATATTAAGTCACTCCCCTGGCTTAAAACAAAGGAAGACAATACACTTTTAAATACAATAAAAAATGAAAAGGTTACTGTGTTACTTGGTACATCAGGACAACCCGGTACTTTTACCAAAGAAATAGTTGATGCTGTCTCTCAAAATACAATCAGACCTGTTATTCTCCCGTTGAGTAATCCTACACACAAGGCAGAAGCTTTACCAAAAGACATCTACGAATGGACTGATGGTCAGGCACTTGTTGCAACAGGGAGCCCATTTGACCCGGTTGAACATGATGGGAAAATATATAGAATAGGGCAGATGAATAATGCCTTTGTATTCCCAGGCGTAGGTCTTGGTATTATAGCTTCGGGAGCAAAAGTAGTTCTGCCTTCATTCTTTTCTGCCGGCGCCCATGCAGTTGCAGAATATGTAACTGAAAATGAAATTAAAAATGGAATTTTATGCCCCCCTTTAGAAAAATTACGAGATGTTTCTGTAAAGGTTGCAAAATATGTAGGCACTGAAGCTATTAAAGGTGGTGTATGCAATGATGACTGTCCGTTCTCTGAATTCAAACATAATAATGATATTGATCGCTTAAATCAAATTATTGATGGAATGTGCTGGAATTCTGAATATTTTTCTGTAAAATAATTTTTAGATTATAATGTTTGATCATTTTTCAAATCTTTTGTCTAAAAAGGATAAATGTCTAACTGTTACGGGGATAACAGGGTCACGAAAAGCTTATATTATTGCTAATCTTTTTTTGA
>JAIOSM010000203.1 GCA_021107575.1 Desulfobacteraceae bacterium
ATAAAAGTCTAATGAATCTTTACCCGAATGTCCGCTCATCCTACCTCCTAATTACATACATCCACTAAACGACTATACTTTGACTCTAATTATATAGCAATATAATTTTTATTAAGCAAGTTAAAATTTTATAATATACAAGGGCTTTTTTGGCAGTTCTCAATATTTTATTTGTATGATTGCTCTAAAATAAAAAAAGGGTTTGAATTCTTCAAAAAAACTCAAACCCCTTCTTAGTAAACTATATATTTTAACAGGTAATAACTATACCTAAAAAAATATTAATGAGCTAGCAATTCTGCGACTGCAGCAGCTTGTGGATGTGCATAGATAAGAATCAAAGCAACAACCAATGCATAAATACAAAGAGACTCAATCATTGCAAGACCAATAAGAAGAGTAACTGTAATTTTACCAGATGCTTCAGGGTTTCTGGCAACACCACTTACTGCCCCGTTAAGACCCATCCCCTGACCGATACCACAACCAAATGCTGCAATTCCAACAGCTAAGCCTGCCGCCCAAACACTTGCGATAAAAAATTCCATTTCAAACTCCTTTTAAAAAATTTATATATATAAATACCGGGCTTCTTCCAGTTCCCGTAAACTACTATTTCATATTGCTAATGCGATTCTTCAAGTGCTTCAGCAACATACATCACTGAAAGCAGAAAAAATACAAAAGCCTGAACCAAGGCCACAAAAACGCCAAGTGCCATTATTGGTAGAGGTGCAAGGAACAATCCTGCAAGCCCAAGTAAAATCCCGACAACAAGTTCATGCCCCATCATATTCCCAAAAAGACGGAATGTAAGAGAAAGTACTCTTGCGAAATGACCAATAATTTCAATAGGGAGCATAAGTGGAATCATCCACCAGACAGGCCCACAAAAGTGTTTAATATATTTTATTCCATGATATTTTATACCTACCATCCAGGAAAACGGCACAGCAACTAAAGCAATACCCAAAGTAGTATTAATATTAGCAGTGGGTGGAAATAATCCTGGAACAAGACCCATTAAATTACCTAAAAAAACAAAAAGAAAAATAGTCGCTGCAAGCGGAAAAACCCATCTCCCCTTTTCACCGGTAATGGTAATCATAAATTCTTCAAGTCCTGAAACAAGAACTTCAAAAACATTCTGTATCATTTTTGGGACAAGCTGAACGTTCTTCCCGGCAAGCCAACCAAAAAATATCATAATTATCATTGCAAACCACATATAAATTACATGAGGATTACTATGAGCCCAATGCCCTAATCCAATTTTTTCAAATAAATGTACCAAAAACATATATGGATGTACCACTTTATATTGCCTCCTTGAAAATAAGTCTTGTTAATTCAAGTATTGTTGCTATTGATATACTTACAACAACCACTGAAAGTCCTGCTAACAATCCCAAAGGATTTACCACTCCTCCTGCAATAAGTAAAAAAATTATCAACCCGCTTATTGCAAACCTGATATAGTATTTGATGAGGACACTTATCAAAATCATGCGCCCTTGCTGAGCAACTTTTTCTGGATGTTCAAATGCTTTATTTACCGTCCTTTTAAGCAAATGAAAACTAATCGCGGCAATAAGCGCACCCAGCATAACTCCCAAAGTAAATTTAAAGGAGGTATTTATTAAGCTGAACAGAGTCAGAAAAACAAAAAGAAACCAATTTGATTTACTTACAAAATCAATTAATCTTTTTGTTATTTCCATTACTAATACCTTTAAAGTTTCTTACTTTTATTCATTGCTCTGAGAAGGTTCCTAAATCCGGCTACAATCCCCATGCCCAAACCAACTAATGTTAAAACCGGGGTTGTATCAAATTTTTTATCAAGCCACACTCCCAAAAAAAGACCTATAAAAATTGCCAGAGAGACAGAAAGACCAAGGCTACTATAATAACCTAGCTCTCTAATGCTATTAAATCTTTCTTTTTTCATGTGCTAACCTTTCCACCTTATCACAAAAGCAAATACCATATGGTTTTATTTAAGTCAATAAAAATGATCATATTATTTCAAGCAATCCTTGATTGTCTTCTCTACTAACTTTGCCTATGATTTCTGCATTAATACCAGCTCTAAGTAATTTTTCAAGACACAGTCCAGCCTCTTTTTTATTCATACTTGCAAGAAGGCCACCTGAAGTCTGGGGATCAAACAAAATGTCCTGGCGCACCCTTTCGACATCGGGACTGATCTTTAAATCTCCTTTGCAAAACGCTCTGTTTTTATGAGCACCAGCAGGGATCATACCCATTAGCGCAAACTCTTCTGCTCCTTCAATAACCGGCACCTTATCTGAAAATAGTACAATTTTTTTCTTGCTTGCCTTTGACATTTCAAACAAGTGCCCTGCAAGTCCGAAACCTGTTATATCAGTACATGCATTCACTTTATATTCTTTAAAAACTTGAGCTGCGTTATTATTTAGCTGGGACATCACCCGTGCTGCACCATCAGAAATTTCGTCACTTGCTATTTTTGCCTTTATTGCAGTCGCAATAATGCCGGTTCCCACAGGTTTAGTTAAAATTAAAAAATCCTCTGAACACAATCCCTTATTAGTCCAAACTTTATCAGGATGGACTATTCCTGTTACAGAAAGCCCGTATTTAAATTCTTTATCATCTACGCTATGCCCACCAACCAAAACTGCGCCTGATTCATCAATTTTATCCAAGCCTCCTTTGAGCACCTCTCCTAAGATATCTTCAGAAAGTTCATCACAAGAAAAACAGACAATATTCATTGCGGTAAGAGGTGTTCCTCCCATTGCATAAACATCGCTTAATGAATTGGCCGCTGCAATTTGTCCAAATTCATAAGGGGAGTTTGTAACAGGAGTTAAAAAATCTAGGGTTTGAACCAATGCCATATCAGATTTTATCTTGTAAACTCCGGCATCATCAGAAGTATCTATCCCAACTATCAAATCAGGATGACCTTTTAAGTTAAGCTTACCTATAATTCGATTCAGTGCCCCTGGATCAAGTTTTGCAGCTCAACCCGAAGCTCTGACTTTTTCAGTTAATAAAATTTTGTCTTTGATACTCATTCAGTAAAATCTTAAATTTTCAAACAAGCCCGATTGCACACGCAAATCTACCTGTAAGTTTTTCCTTTCTATATGAAAAAAAAGTTTTCGAAAAGCACTTTGTGCAAATGTTCATGTTCTCGATATTGGTGGCTTTAACACCTTTTTGTAAAAGCTGATAAAAGCTTAACTCCCAAAAATCAAAATTAAAACTGTCCTTTTCTTTATATTTCCACACACTTTCAGGGAGCTCTTTTTTATAATTAACAAATTCAGCACAGCACGGGCCAAGAGAAGGGCTTATCCCAGCAACAATATATTCAGGATTAGTTCCAAAACTTTTCCCCATTATATCTACACATTTCCCAACAATATTTTTGACACTGCCACGCCATCCGGCATGTACATTTGCAATAACATTATTTTCAGGGTCAAACATCATCACTGATTGGCAATCAGCGATTTGAATAAACAGAAGTTTTCCTTTGACATCAGTGATAATTCCATCGGCCTTCAAAAAAGGAATTTCAACCTTATTATCTTCCAATACAACAATATCATCTCCATGCACCTGATCCAAAAAAACAGATTGGCTATTTCTGTCCAGAACGTTGGCAATTCTATTCCTGTTTTCTGCCACACAAATTTCTTCATCACCAGTTGAAAAGCTTACATTTAATGAATCAAAAGGGTGATTGCTTACCCCGCCCCTTCTTGTAAAAACAGAATGAACAATCTGAGGAAATACTTTTAAATTTGTAAATTCAAGCTTTTCAAGGCTTTTTGTTATGTTACTCTTTACCATAAAAAAGTCTGCCAATTCTTTTAATTATTCTGGTTGTAGAAATATCTATTTCAAATTTTACTCTTTTAATAATGCCACCATTTTTTTTTACAAAATCAGCGCCAATAATTTTATTTTCTTCCCAATCAGCGCCCTTAACTAGGACATCTGGTAAAACTTCTTTTATTAAAATTTCAGGGTCTTCCTGGTCAAAAATAACAATACAATCAATACAGGTGAGCGCAGACAAAACTATTGCACGCTGGCTTTGATCCACAACAGGTCGATTTGCGCCTTTTATCTTTCTTATAGATTTATCTGAATTCAAACCAAGGACAAGGAAATCACCAAAAGAACGTGCTTGCCTCAAATAATTAACATGACCCGCATGAATAATATCAAAACATCCATTAGTAAAAACTATTTTCTTTTTCCTGGCTTTTTCATTGTTAATGACATTTTTTATTCTGTCAAAACTAACAACTTTTTCTTTATCCATAAAATTCCTAAATACCAGTCTGTTTTTTAATCTTTCTAACTCTTAGCAAAATTTATATCACAAATCAATTTATAATCCAGCTTAATTCCCATAAAATATTTATATAAAATAAAAAAGCCCGACCAGGTAATAACCTGATCGGGCTTTTTTATAAACCGGCAGCGTCCTACTCTCCCACAAAGAATCCTTTGCAGTACCATCGGCGCTAAAGAGCTTAACTTCCGTGTTCGGGA
>JAIOSM010000377.1 GCA_021107575.1 Desulfobacteraceae bacterium
AAATGGATTTAAAATGCCTTTTTAAACCATCTACCATGGCAGTTGTCGGGGTGTCTACATCCCAGGATAATCATCCGGCTAACGTGATCTACAATAAAAATCATTTGCGATATCCTGTAAAAACATTTCCGGTTAATCCCAGAGGCGGCCTTATCAACAGGGCAGCTCTTTATAAGAGCGTTGAGCATATTGAAGAAAACGTGGATATGGCTGTTATTGCAGTACGCTTCGAGTATGTTCCGAAAGTATTGGAACAATGTATAAAAAAGGGCGTTGGAGGTGCTGTGATTATATCCGGTGGATTTGCTGAATCAGGAAATTTTGATTTGCAGCAACGTATCATTGATATTGCTAAAGAAGCATCTTTTCCTTTTATTGGCCCCAATTGCCTTGGTACTTATGCACCTGATTATGTGGATACATTTTTTCTTCCCGGAGAAAGGATCATAAGCCCGGGTAAGGGTAATATCGGTTTTGTCAGCCAAAGTGGCGGGGTCCTTGTAGATCAGATGGTGAAATTTGCAGGTCAGGGTATTGGCATATCTCTTGCTGTCAGCATAGGAAACAAAGCATGTATCAAAGAGGCAGATATGCTGGACTGGTTTGATAAGGACGTTGAGACTAAAGTGATTACGTTTTATATTGAAGGATTTGAAAGAGGAGAAGGGCGCGAGTTTATTGAAAAAGCAGAACAATGCTCCAAGCCTGTAGTGATCTTAAAAGCCGGAAAGAGTAAAAAAGGTGTTGAAGCAGCATCCAGTCATACTGCGTCCATTGCCGGGGATTACAAGGTGTTTTCTGAAATTATGAAACAATATTGTGTGGCTGAAGCTGATAATGAATATGAGCTGACTTCTTTTTGCGAAGCATTGAGTTGTTATTCAGAAGGAATGAATGGGAGTGTCGGTATTCTTTCTCTGAGTGGGGGGCACGGTGTTATTGCAGCCGATGCCTGTGAGCTGCATGGATTATCAATACCTGTGATAGAGCAGAAAACAAAGGATACTATTAAGGGAAAACTGACTCCGGGCATTAGCGGGATTGTTTCCCTTGTTAACCCTTTAGATCTCACCGGGAGCTGCGTGGATAATGACATCGTGACCTCGGCAAGACATTTGTTAAGGGATAAAAATATTGAATGTGTTCTGGCATTGTTAATCCCATATTCGCCTGGTGTTTCAACAGATATCGGCGCAAAGCTCAGCCAGGTCGCAAGGAATGAAGGCAAACCAATGATTGCATATGTACCCAATGAAGATAAATATAAAATTATAATAGAAGGGTTTGAACTCAATAATATTCCGGTTGCGTCTTCTGTGGAAGGTGCAGTCCTGATGGCAAAGGCATTGAACAGGTGCAGACCATGTTAGAAAAAGAGGGCAAAACAATTCTGGAGAACAGTAAAGAATTAGGATGGGTACTGGAACCGGATGCAAAGGCATTAATGAAATTACATGGGCTTGATATCCCGGAATTTATTTTAACCAATGATTTTGAATCAGCAGATAAGTTTTTGAACAAATCTGATTGCCCGGTTGTGGCAAAAGCTGTTTCAAAAAGCATTCTTCATAAAACAGAGCATAAGGCTGTTGTTACAGGGATTACCTCAAGTGAGCAGTTAAAAAAAGAGGTCATGCGACTTAAAAAACTTGAAGGATGTGAGAACATTCTTGTGGAGCAGATGGTTGAGGGTATTGAGGTTATTATCGGGGCAAAAAATGATTTTCAGTTCGGACCGGTAATTGTCTTTGGTATTGGCGGTACATCGGTTGAAATCTATAATGATACTGCAATCAGGATGGCACCTCTTAAACCAGAGGATGTTGTCTCAATGGTGGACTCGTTAAAAGCAAAAGAGATCATGTTAGGATATCGGGGGAAGGCTGGTGTGAATATGGAGGTTTTAACACATTTGATCGTTAATTTTTCCCATCTGATTATGGAACTTGAAAAAGATATTGAATCTGTGGATTTAAACCCCGTGATGTGTACAAAAGATAAATGTGTAATAGTTGATGCAAGGATTATTCTACAATGATAAAAATAATATCCTGGAATGTAAATGGTTTGCGGGCAGTAATGAAAAAAGATTTTACAAAGATCATCCATGACCTTGACCCTGACATCCTTCTACTTCAGGAGACAAAACTCCAGAAAGATCAGCGCACTGAGGAAATGATTAATTTGCATTCCTACGAATCCTTTTGGTCATATTCAACTGTAAAAAAGGGATATAGCGGTGTTGCCGCCTATTCAAAACTAAAACCTGAGAAAGTTACCACCTCATTTTCCAAACCTGAATATGATAATGAAGGACGGGTCATTCAACTTGATTACAAGGATTTTATTTTATTCAATATTTATTTTCCCAATGGTCAGATGAGTGAAGATCGGCTTCAGTATAAACTCGGTTTTTATGACTGGTTTTTAGCCTATGCAAATAAGCTGAGAGATCAGGGTAAAAGCCTCATTATTACAGGCGATTTTAATATAGCTCACAATGATATTGATTTAAAAAATCCAAAACCCAACTCCAAGAGATCCGGTTTTTTAAGAATTGAACGTGATGTCTTAGACAGCATGATTGATCAGGGCTATGTGGATACTTTCAGACATTTTCATCCTGAAGAAGTTAAATACTCATGGTGGTCTTACAGGTTTAGTGCACGAAAAAACAATGCGGGCTGGCGCATTGACTACTTTTTTGTGACAAAAGATCTTATTGAAAAGAAAATAGTCAAACAAGCTTTTATCAATAATGATGTTTTAGGATCAGACCACTGTCCGGTGGGTCTTGAGATAGAGGTCTGACTGGATTGCTTTTTTTACCATAAAACCCTGTACAGGAATAAAGAATAGAGATATAACTATTATTTTTGAAAATTGAACAAAATTATTCTTTACTGGGATATGGAGCATATGACGTATCAAAATGAATGTAAGCGGTGCGGCACCTGCTGTGAAAAGGGGGGG
>JAIOSM010000024.1 GCA_021107575.1 Desulfobacteraceae bacterium
AAACATGCGCAAAAATTATCGCGAAAGTGAGAAAAATTGAAGATGAGTTTTGGGCAGAAGATTTAAAGTTCGACACGCAAGAATCAGGCTAAAAGTGGTATCAATTCATTTGCGAAGAACTATAGACCGCTGATGGCTTGGGATTCATCAAGGTGCTATACATCCGGCCCATCTTGCATACTATCTTGATGAATTTACATTCAGGTTTAACCGGCACAGATCAAAAGCAAGGGGCATGCTCTTTTACCGCTTGCTGGAGGCTGCTGTAGATTGCGATCCGGTTCCGCGTAAAAAGATCATCGGGGGATGACTACTACATATAGTATGTGGTTGAGTAAACTAGATACCCACTTTATTTATTAAATTGCATTATGTTAACTACTTTTTGATAAATTTTCTCTTTTGTTGGCATAATCTGCAATTCTAAGTTCTTTGCAAAAGGAACTGGTACATCATCATAAGCAACTATACCGATAGGCGCTTTTAGGTCATAGAATAAATCTTCTGCCAAAATTGATGATATTTCACTGGCGGCGCTACAACTTTTATGGGCAGTATCTGCTATCACAACCCTGCCCGTTTTTCTAACGGATTTTTTTATAGTATTTATGTCGAGTGGTACTAACGACCTGACATCAATAATCTCAGCAGAGATATTTTCATTAATCAACTCTGGTAATAAATCCATAGCAATCTTGGAACACCCTGAAATTGTTACAACTGTAATATCGCTACCTTCTGTCAAAACGGAAGCTTGTCCAATTTTAATATTACAATTTACATCTACATCTTCCTTAGTATAAAAAAGTGATCTATCTGAAAAATAAATAACTGGATTTTCATCAACAATGGCGGACCGCAAAAGACTGTAGGCATCTTGAGGACAAGATGGGACCACTATTTTTAATCCTGGAGTATTCATAAAAATAGGATGAGGGCGATCTGAGTGTTGTGCTGCACTGCTACTATTATATAACGTACTAACCATAATTGTTAATGGTAATTTGAATTGTCCATTATACATATAGTTAGTTTTTGCAGCCATATTAGCTATTTGGTCCATCGCTACATATAAAAAATTTGCAACTGTTAAATCAACGATAGTTGTTAAACCACACATAGCCGCCCCAACAGCCGTACCAACTATTGCTGCCTCTGACAATGGTGTATTAATTACACGTTTCTTCCCAAATATATTCACTAAGTTATCAGTATATCCATACAAATTATGCTGTATGTCCTCCCCAAACAAAACAACAGACTTATCATCTTCTAATTCTTTTAATAATGCTTCCCTTATTGCTGTACCATATGTCATTTTCATTTTAAACCTCATTTTATAAAAACATTACTATATGCATCCTCATTACTCGGAAATGAACTAATATCTGCATATGCAATTGCGTTCTCTATATTATGATTTTCTTCTGCATAAATATGCTCTATTTCACTAGTTGCGATGATATCTTCTGCTATGAGCTTATTTGAAAAAAGTTTAATGGGATCTTTATTTGCTATCCAATAGTTAACTTCTTGCTTATCACGATATCCGACATCGGACATACGTAAATACGCGTGTCCTTCTTGATGCTCATGAAAACGACAAGTTTTAGCTTCTATAAGAACAGCACCTTTACCTTCTTTTATTGACGCAATCGCAGATTTCACAGTATAATATACTTCCTCCACATTTTGTCCATCTATTTGTTTACTACTTATTCCATAAGATTGGGCTCTATGATACAAATCAAGAGAAGCAGAAACGCCTTTTAATAATGTTGTCACAGCAACACCATTGTTTTCTAATAAAAAAATAATTGGCAATTTCCAAATAGATGCCAAATTCATGCATTCATGAAAAGTCCCTTCATTTGACGCTCCATCTCCAAAAAATACACATGTAATTTTCCCGTCATTTTTATACTGTGATGCGAAAGCTGCTCCACAAGCTACTGGAAGCCCTGAGCCAACAATACCTGATGCGCCTAAACTTCCGATAGATATATCACTAACATGCATTGAGCCTCCTTTGCCACCATTGGTACCCGTACTTTTACCAAAGATTTCTGCCATTAATAAATTAATCTTTGCACCTTTCGCAATCATATAGCCGTGCGACCTATGGTTGCCGACAATATAATCGTGATCAGATAAAGCAGAACACACTCCAACATTTACAGCCTCTTGTCCTACACATGTATGTACAGGACCCAATATTTTTCCATCCAATTTATAGTTAGTGACCTTTTCTTCAAAGCGCCGAATTCTAATCATTTTTCTCAATAATGAAATTTTTTCAGAATTTTCCATATCAATAAATTTCTGAGTTTCATCAGCTCTTTCAGGATTTATTTTTAATGTATCTTTAATTACACTTTCAATTCGTGATATGTTTTTATTCATTCTTTCTCCTACGTATGAATTTGTATTTTTTTGGTTATATTACCAATTGCATATTGTATTTCAAAATATTATTTATTTTATCTCCGGGGGCATCAGAGAGTTCACTGATATTCATAAATGCTCTAATCTCAATAAATGCATCCCTTTGCTTAAGTGTGTAAAGTTCAAAGTCCGCCATCATTTTAACATATTCTTCAGTATAACAGCTACAAAGTTCTTGGCACCAACTGCTTTGGCTTCGTGTATTAATGCAATTATGATTTCTTTAGGAGCGCCAATGGACTCGCTCAAAATACTTTCGCCAGCTCTAAGGGCACAGGAATGGTTTATTACCAGGTTAGCCAGTTTATTTATTGTAGGATCTTTTATACATTTTATCAAATTAAAGCATAGTTATTTAGCATTTTTTTGATTCTATCTTTCTCATTAAACATCATTACATCAATAATTGAAAGCCATGGAACGAAATCATTATTAAACTGCTTATACTCAATTATTAATGGTTTTAAAAAAAAGAGTCCAATTCCATTTCTTGAAAATTTATCTTTACTATATAGATCTTTTCCACCAATTGCATTGATATAAGTATTTGTATTTTTTTTCTTACATATATCTAATACCCTTTCTTGAGCATGAAGATGACTATTTTGATAATCAACAGATGAATCAATTAAAATAGTGTCTATATATAGATATGTGCATATAGATTTTATACTATGTTTTGCCAGATCATTTATAGTCTCCATTTCACAATTAAGGGTATCCTGAAATAATAAAAACACCGATTCAAAAAAAGGAGACTTACTATAAGACTGTTTAATCGTTTTTAATAACTTTTTTTTAAAAATATGATATGAATCCTGATGTATTTTTACATCTTTAATCAATTTATTTGAACTAATATCCTTAATAGGTACTGAAAACAAATGTTCTTTATCATTTAATAGAATACGATTTCGATTGATCCATCCCTGTTTAATAAATGTAACATCATCCAAGAAAACGAACTTGTCCACAGCATTGATCAGTTGAAAATAACCTATATACGGCATAAAATAGGGTTGCATTATTGCTAACTTCATTTCAGCCTTCTTTGAATGCCTGCAGTAGTTTCCGGTTAGGTTCTTGCATGTAACCGTTTTCTTTTTCTTCGTTTTTGTTTGTTGGAGTTTGTTATCTGCATATGTGACGCACGGAGTTCATTTTGTATCGTATTTCTCAGTTCTCTGA
>JAIOSM010000509.1 GCA_021107575.1 Desulfobacteraceae bacterium
ATGAGACTGGGTTCGCTTGCTGCAAGTGTACGATTAAAGACAAACGGGATTGAACAGGTTTATCAGCTCACATGTAGAGATAGAAACGGACTGGCATTGCAGTCAGACCTGCTAACAGCCTATACACAGGGTATTGATAATGTTTTGTAGTTGACAAGAGATCATATTCAGCTTGGATAACACAAGGAAGACAAGCCAGTGTTTGACATTGATTCTGTTCAATTGATTGATATGGCAAAAGGACTTAAACGAGGCTATGATATTTCAGGAAGTCGGATTGAAAATTATCTTGATATGGCCTTTGGCGCTGTTGTTAATCCCAATTCAGATCCAATTGAGCTGCAAGTGATGAAAATGAAAAAGAAAATTGATGCTGGAGCACAATTTTTTCAAACCCAGGCAGTTTATGATGTTAAAATTTTTGAAAATTTTATGAAAAAAGCTGAGAAATTTAATATTCCCATCCAGGTTGGAATCGTTATCTTAAAATCTCCTCAAATGGGAAAATTTATGAATAAAAATGTATCTGGTATTCATGTTCCTGAAAAATGGATTGACGAAATCGGATCAGTTGCCAAAGAAGATCGCAGGAAAAAATCAGCAGAGATGGCTGGAAAATTTGTCAAAAAAGTCAAATCCATGGTTCAAGGAGTTCATATTATGCCGCTTGGCTGGACTGATATTGTCCCTGATATTTTGGAACATGCCCAGATCAAAGCAAAGTAAATATTTTTTGGTGGTGGGTTTAGTATTTTAAAATTTGGTATGAGGCGTGTGATCGCACTACGGCTTACTTGAATTCCATACCATAATCAGCTATAAGTTGAAGAAGTGAAATATTTTACAATAAAAACGATAATTTGTTTTATTATGGTTGTTCTTCTTTTCGGAAGTATACTGACATTCTCCCTTATGTGCGCATGCCCTATTGATCATGGTGAATGCAGCAAGGGTAGAGAGCCTGTGTCATTCCCACATGACATGCATATGGAATCTTATGATTGTGAGGTTTGCCATCATGCATATGATGAGAATAAAAATAATGTGCTAGACGTAGATGAACTCTACAGCGATAATCCAGATATTATGTGTTCATCCTGCCATGCTTCAGAGAACAAAATTAATACCCAGGAAGCGTTTCACCAGCAATGTATTGGATGTCATAATGAGGAGGCGACACTAGGGCAGGCAGAAGTGCCAACCATGTGTAGAGACTGCCATTACTCGGAATCCCATGCTTCAACAGAATACGATATGATTATTAAAGGACAAAATGATTAAAGCAAAGTCAAAACCGATTAAAGAAATTTTTAATTATATTGAGCCATATCAAGATGTTCTGATTGTTGGTTGTGGCGGATGCGTATCTGTATGCCTTGCAGGTGGTCAAAAAGAAGTGAATATTCTGCAAACAGAACTGGAATTGTTAAGAGGCAAAAGAAAACCAGCTGATCAATTCAGAGGCTACACGGTTGAGCGACAGTGTAATGAACAATACCTGGGAGCGTTGGATGACATGGTGGAAACAGCGGATTGCATCTTGTCCATGGCTTGCGGTGCCGGTGTGCAGTTCCTCGCAAAAAAATACCCTGACAAACCTGTCTTCCCGGCAGTCAATACTGTTGCCATTGGTGTCGATCTTGATATCGGGTTGTATGAGGAACAGTGCAGGGCATGTGGTGAATGCGTACTGGCATATACAGCCGGGATCTGCCCGGTTACGAGATGTGCTAAAGGCTTGTTTAACGGACCTTGTGGCGGTACCAACGGAGAGAAGTGCGAAGTTAACCCGGACTTAAATTGTGCCTGGCATGAAATATATACCCGCCTTGCAGCCCAGAATCGATTGGACAATATTCTGGAAATTCGGCCGCCCATGCAGTGGCAAAACCAGATTAAGCGCACTATTGTTCAAAAAGGATATGAACAAAGATATTATCAGGAAGAAATATGATCGGTTTTTTGATAACTTTTATTAAAGGCCCTCTTATCTGGATATCTTTTATTGTATTCGGAGGAGGTTTGATTGTTCAAACCTTCAGATTACTGAAACTGACCCAAAAAAAAGAAACACGGCGGATCGTGCCGGACAAGGCGTTTAAACCCCCCACTGAATTGTCAAAAAAAGAACGATTTCTCAGATATCTTATGTCTCAAAGAGTAAACCCTCTTGCACTCAATATCTGCCTGGTACTTGTCAGTTTTATTTTCCATGTGTGCCTGATTATGACCCCCATATTTGTTCTTGGGCATAATGTTATGCTGGACACAGCGTTTGGAATCAGTTTTTTTTCTCTTCCCGAACAAGTCACAGATATCATGACAAAGTTTGTTATTGCAGGTGCCATTATATTTCTTATGCGAAGGCTTTTGCTTCGTCGCGTCAGGATTATTTCAACAGTATATGATTATCTGTTGCTTTTGATTGCTGTTGCACCTTTTGTAACAGGGTTTATGGTTTTTCACCATGTTTTAAATTATAATACAATCATACTGCTTCATGTACTTTGCGGCGAACTTCTACTCATGATGATACCGTTTTCCAAATTTTTTCATATGGTCTTTTTCTTTATCAGCCGGTTTATGATTATCAGTGAACACTCTTTAGGGAATCCGAAACGGTCATGGCATTATTAACACAAAGCCGGTCTCTGGTTGGAGTTATTTTGTGGAGCAGTAAATGTTAAAACAAATAGAAATCAATACAGATCCAATCCAAGCAATTTTAAAACAAAACAGAAAAGAGATTAAATTCGGTCTGTCCATGTGTGCGCATTGCAGTCTGTGTGCGGAGAGTTGTTTTCTATTCATATCAAACGGAAACGATCCAGAATATATGCCTTCCTATAAATTTATTAACTCCATCGGCAAATTATACAAGAAAAAAGGCAGGGTCAGCAAACAGGTTCTTGAAGAAATGCGAGACCTTGTTTTTGAAAAATGTGTATTGTGTACCCGCTGTTACTGTCCATTTGGAATTGATATCCCTTCTTTGATTACTCTTGGCAGGGATGTATGTCGAACCCAGGGGTTATTTCGGGAGTATGACAGGTAATACGGTTTAATACAATTCTGTATCAAACCGTATGTCTCAGTTTTTTATGATTGCATCATTTTTTTAGTCAAGAGTCTGATATGGCTCATTTCCTCTTTGATAATATCATCAAGCTTTGATTTGCCGGATTCTGCCGGAACCAGTTGTTTCATCCCAAGGTAGAAGACAATAGAATCTTTTTCTGCCTGAATTGCAGAATAAAGTATACTTTTAAAGTCATTGGCTGGTTCTTCCTTTTTAGCAAAAACACGGGCATCAGCAAGGGCTTTGAGATAAAGAGCGTTCTCATTTTCAGGGTCAAAAAACGTTGGCTCTGTCTCTTCATCTTTTAATTCTTTTTGCATACTTACAAAGGTTGCTTCGTGGCCATCTTCCATTATTGCAAGCTCAAGCAGGAATTGTTTATTCTCTTTCTCATCTATTTTTTCCGCTGCATTCCGGTAAAATTTTGCGCCATTTTGTTCAATTTTTATGGCCATTTCAAAAATATCATTTGCATTAAATTCGTTAGGCATTATCTCCTCCAGCTAATCTTTCTTTTAATGTTTTAGCCAATTTTACACCCAAATCAAAACATTTGTTCAAATCATCTTCATCAGGGACATATTGGATTCTGATACCATCGTCAATTATATCAAATTTCATTTCAGCAAATTCCTTGTTAAGGATTTTTACAGCCTCACCACTCCAGCCATAGGACCCAAAGGCAGCCGCAATTTTATTTTGAGGTTTGAGACCTTTAATATATGTCAGAACATCTGCAATAACCGGGAAAATACCATTATTTAATGTTGGAGAACCTACAGCAATTGCACCGGCATCAATAATTTCAGTTATGATATCGCTTCGATGCCATTTCCTTGTGTTCATGAGTCTGACATTCACGTTCTCTGATTCAACACCACTGGTAATCGCCTTTGCCATCTTAGTTGTGCTCTCCCACATGGAATCAAAGATGATAACTACTTTATTCGTTGGTTTCTGTTTTGACCATTTATCATAGAGCTCAATGATTTTAGAAGGATTATCACGCCAGAGAATACCATGGTCCGGGCATATCATATTAATTTTTAAGTTCATTTTTGTAACATCTTGTAAAAGATCCTGAACTCTTGATGAAAAATGAAGAAGTATATTAGCATAGTACTTTCTTGCGTGGGGAACGATCTCATTTCCAATTTCATCATCAAAGAATTTATCGCCTGCATAGTGTTGTCCAAAGGCATCGCTGGAAAACAAGATGCCATCTTCTACAAGATAGGTGAACATACTGTCGGGCCAGTGGAGCATTCTTGTCTCAAGAAAAGATAATGTCCTGTTCCCCAGTTTGAGTTCATCGCCTGAGCCAACAATCTGAAAATTAAAATCTTGCTTGAAATGGCTTTTTATGTTTTTTGCCCCCATCTTTGAGCAGTAAACAGGTTTATCTTTCCCTATTATATCCATTATCTTTGTCAGACAGCCTGTATGATCCATTTCAGTGTGATTACTGATAACAATATCAATCTCTTTTGGGTCAATTACCCTGCTTATGTTGGCAATAAATTCATCTGCAAATTTTGCTTTTACAGTATCGATAAGAACATTTTTTTCACCAAGTATTAAAAAAGAATTATAGGTTGTGCCTTCATAGGTCGAGTAACCATGAAAGTCTCGAATATCCCAGTCACGGCAGCCAACTGAATATATTTTGTCTGCTATTTCAAAAGGTTTATACATTTATTTTTTTTCCTCCGATAATAATGTAAAAATTAATCATAATAATATTTTTTACTTATTTTGTACTCTATCAAATTTTGCAAAGAGCGTGCCTAAAAGTTGCCTCCCTTTTTTTTAAAATGGGTTTTCACTTGATGATTATTGTTATAGTATACAATGCATAAAATCAATGATTCATTTGTTTTATCGGGATAGATATATAGATGACTTATAATATTTATATTAAAAAAACCAAAATCAATATACCTGTTGAGGTCCTTTTTGCATGGCATGCCAGAGACGGTGCCATAGCAAGGCTGACACCACCTTGGGCCCCCTTAAAAATGATTGCCAGAAGCGGTGATGGCATTAAAAAGGGTGTAAAGATAAAATTCAGGATCAGTCTCTTTAAAATTCCCATGATCTGGGAAGCCGAGCATACAGAATATCAGGAAAACAGGTTCTTTAAGGACTGCCAGATAAAAGGACCTTTTCCTAAATGGGAGCATACACATCTCTTTGAACCTGTTATAGATCCGCCAGGCAAAAATATTTCATTCATGGAAGACCATGTTAGGTTTGAACTGCCGCTTCGGCTCTTAAGCCGCCCATTTTATGGTTTTGCTAAAAAAGAGTTTGAAAGAATGTTTCGCTACCGGCACAGAGTCCTTAAATATGATCTTGAACATTATGTGGATAAAATTAAAAAGAAAAGAATTCTCATTTCAGGCGCTAGTGGAATTATAGGAAGTGCCCTTGTCCCGTTTTTGCAGACCTGCGGTCATGAAGTGATACGGCTTGTGCGAAAAAAAGGAGAGCTTGCAGGTGATGAGCTTTTCTGGGACCCGTATAGGGGAATACTTGACCTTGAAAAGCTAAGTCCCATTGATGCCATTATTAATTTAAACGGAGTTGATATTTCCCGAGGAAGATGGACTGATAAACAGAAAAAATTGATTCTGGATTCCAGAGTTATTCCAACCAGGTTACTTGTGGAGAAAATGCAGAATCTGTGCAAGAAACCTGAGGCCTTTATATCTGCGTCTGCCGTTGGATTTTATGGCGAAGGAGAAGATAAGA
>JAIOSM010000214.1 GCA_021107575.1 Desulfobacteraceae bacterium
AAGAGCACATTTCAGGTTCCAATTTTTTTATGGGGATCAGTTTTTCAGCCGTGGTCTGGTTCATGCCACCGCCTGTGGTGGGCAGCAAAATTATATTACATCTTGCCTTAATCTTCTGATGAACTTCTACAAAAAGATCCGGATCTGCTGAAGGCTCTCCGGTTACAGGATTACGCACATGAATGTGAGCTATGGCGGCTCCTGCTTCATGGGCACGAACTGCATCTTCTACAATTTGATCCGGAGTGATCGGAAGATAATCACTCATGGTTGGAATATGCACTGACCCGGTGACTGCAGCTGTAATAATTAATTTATCCATACCTTTAGACATGTTTATTTTCCTCCTGTTTTTATTTTTTTCTTTTTTGACAATTCATAGTTTTTATCATTATCAAATATAAACTTTTTTTTCTCTTTGACCTTATCAATCATAAAAGAAGAGTTCATTGCCTGAATACCTTTAATCTGGGTTAATTTCTTATTTATAAAGTCTGCATAATGTCTCATATCTTTGCTAATAACTTTTAAAAGGAAATCATTGCCTCCGGTAATTTGATAGCATTCAACGACTTCATCCAATGCAATAAATTTTTTTTTTATTGATTTCACCGAGGACAAATCACTCAAGTTAAGGGTGAGATTAACCATTGCTGTTATTGTATATCCAAGTTTTTCATGATCAACTAAAATAGTAAAACTTGATATGACACCATGATTTTCCAATCTTTTTACACGTTCAAGAGTTGCAGGCGCTGAAATACCCACCATTTTTGACAACTTGGAATTAGTGGTTCTTCCATTTCCCTGAAGAGTGTTTAAAATAATTTTATCTATTTCATCTAATACCATTCAATTCCTTCTAAAATCAGTCTCTTCTAAATCCGTTCCTTTTAAAAATATGCTTAAACAATTTTATAATAATAAATGAGTATATTTTTTTTCAATCAATGGCAACAATTCTTTTAAGGTTTCATCTATTTTGTTTACCAGATTATCAATTTCTTTCTCTGTCATTTTGCATGATAAAATGTATAGAGCTCTAGGGATCGTAAAAATTCCCTTGTTCAAAAGAGAAAGATGCATTAATGATAACAATTCCTCTTCTGACTTCATTGCTAACTCTGGTGTTGTAACTTTCTCATTTACAAAATGAATATTAAGATAAGAGCCAATGTGGTTGGATTGAATATTTAAGCCATTTTCTTTAAAAATTCTTTCAAGGTTGTCATGAAAATATTGACCGATTTTATTAATCTTGTCTACTGCATCGGCATCAAATTTTTTCAAAGCCGCGTATCCTGCCTGCATTACAGTCTCGTAACCATTAAAAGTACCGGAATGGTATAAAGGTGTGTCTGTATGTTCATGGCAATATATATTCATAATCTCTTCTTTACCGCCAAAAACACCGATGGGGAGCCCGCCTCCGATAACTTTTCCCACGGTTGTCAGATCAGGTATTACATTATATAAAGCCTGACATCCGCCAGTATGGACACGGAACGAGAAAATCTCATCAAAAAACAAAAGCACATTATATTTTTCAGTAATTTCCCTTATGGACTTAAGATAGCCTTTCTTTGGCAGGATAACTCCACCTGCTCCAAGAAACGGCTCCATTATTACTACTGCAAGTTCAGAAGCGTTTTCCTTAACTGCCTGTTCCAGGGCTTCAATATCATTATACGGCACCTCAATTACATCCTCCGTCATTCCTTTAGGGATACCAGCTGTTATAACATTCTTCTTTGTTGATGCTGCAACACAATCATGGGTGCCATGGAACCCGCCAACCATTTTAAGTATTTTATCTTTTTTAGTATAGGCTCTTGCTGTTCGCAAAGCATAAAGAGTTGCCTCTGTACCACTATTTAGAAATCGCAGTTTCTCAAGTCCAGGCACTCTTTCACATAAAAGTTTACTTAATTTTAACTGTGCCATTGTAGGTGTTGAATATTGCGATCCTTTTTCAATGCCCGCCTGAACAGCTGCAACAATATCAGGATCACCATGCCCATGGATCAGTGCACCATAGGCATTGGTAATATCAAAAAGTTTATGCCCTTCAGGAGTAAAAACATAAGAGCCTTCACCATAATCTATATGAATGGGAAAAGGCTTAAAATAGCTCAGACTCCTTGTTGCTCCACCTGGAATATATTTGACAAGCTCATTGTGACGCTCTTTGCAAACCGGAAATTTTTCCTTGTAAATATCAAATATTCTATCTTTAATCTCTTCTCCCATATCATTTATTCCTCTTTTTTATGGACAATCAAAAGCTCGCCAAGTTCATTCTCTATTTTTTCCACAAATTCACCTGATGCAATTCTTGCCTTGAGTTCTTCCATGTCATCAATATAAACCTTGTCTTTATCCATATAATCAAGGGTTTCACGAACAGCCTTGTGCATGATCTTTCCTGCAGGGCTGAGCCTTTCAATGCCTCTTTGATCTGCTGCCTGGGCAGCACAGAGTAACTCAAAAGAAAGGATATGGTTAGTGTTCTCAACAATTTTTCTTGTTTTTCGACCCGCAATAAGACCAAAACTTACAATGTCCTGGAAATCAGCAGTAGATGTAATAGACTGAATAGATGCCGGAACTGCAAGAGTTCTGTTTTCTGCAACAAGTGATGTTGTCATGAACTGACCACCCATAAGTCCCATTCTGACACCAGTATCTTCTTTACAGAGAAATGGTGGCAACCCTGTACTGTGGGCTTCATCCATAAATCTGTCAATTCGTCTGTCACTTACAACACCTAAATTAATCATAGCAATTCCAAGGCAGTCCATTGCAAAAGAGATTGGCTGGCCATGAAAATGACCGTTATGAAAAAATGTATCCAGCTCTGTAAAAATTAATGGATTGTCATTACTTGAGTTAAGTTCTCTTAAAAGAACTTCATGGGCATTTTGCAGAGAATCTTTTGTTGGACCTACAAATTGAGGTGTGCAGCGGATTGAATATGCATCTTCAACCGGAATACTTGCCACAGAAACACCTTTATGCTCTTTAAGAGTTGACTGAAGCTTGTAAGAAAGTTCAATTTCATCGATTGCAAGCTTGCTTCCTTTTAACAGTTTAGTTAAATTCATTGCAGTAGCCATCTGACCAGGATGGTATTTCTGCTCGTGAACTATTGGATCAAAGGGATTAAATCTGCCCATTAAAGTTTCAATTGCAAATGCTGCAATGATATCTGAATTCTTTACTGTGTTTGTAGCTTCTGAGATAACTGTGCAACCAAGCCCAACCATTCCGGAGGTACCATTAATAAGAGAAAGCCCTTCTTTTGCATTTAAGTACATAAGATCAATACCGGCAGCTTCCATGGCTTCTTTACCAGG
>JAIOSM010000087.1 GCA_021107575.1 Desulfobacteraceae bacterium
GAAAGTATTCAGATAGCGCAGTCATTGGTGGGAAAAGTTTTGTCAAGTTGAGCCATTTTTCCGCCAATACTTGGCAGGCGCTCTACAAGATGTACCTTAAATCCCATTTCAGCAAGATCCAGAGAAGATTGTATCCCGGCAATTCCTCCTCCAATAACAAGCATTTCTTTATTCACAGCCTACCTCCTGTTCAGGTTTGTTCTCTTTTTATTGTACAATATTTTTCAGGCCACCTGTTTCATATTAATAGGGCCAAGAGTGTTTATTTCTTTAGTAAATTGGGTTGCAACTTCTGCAAACTTTGTTCCTTCTGCTGAGGATATCCATTCCAACCTGAGCCTTTTTGCATTAATTCCAAGAAGGTCAATTAATTTTTGAGTCATTCTAAACATTTTTTCAGCTTTTTCATTACCGTCCAGGTAATGGCAGTCTCCAATATGTCAGCCTGAGATCAGCACACCGTCTGCCCCCTTTTGAAAGGCTTTGAGAATAAAATTCGGGTTTACTCGCCCTGAGCACATTACTTTTATTATTTTCATATTAGGCGGATATTGAAACCTGCTTACCCCGGCAAGATCTGCTGCCGAGTATGAACACCAGTTACAGGCAATGGTTACAATTTTTGGGCTGAATCCTGAATTGAATTCTAAGTTATTTTGTTCTGTCATATTTAAACCTCCAGTGCTGATTCGATCATGGTCAGCACTATTTCATCATCGTAATTATGAATTGAAGCAGCTCCTGTGGGGCAGGCAACAGAACATGCACCACATCCTTTACACAGGGCTGCCTGTACATATGCTATTTTGCTCTCACCTGTTTCATCTGTTTCTTCTAAAATTATAGCATTAAAAGGGCATGCCTTCTCACATTCACCACAACCTCGGCACATACTGGTGTCTATAAATGAAACAATGCCTTCTACTGTGAGGCTGTCTTTAGAAAGGGCAACTGCTGCTCTTGATGCTGCTGCCTTTGCCTGGGCAATGCTTTCTTCAATTGGTTTGGGATAATGCGCCATGCCGGCCATGAAAATGCCTTCAGTTGCAAACTCTACCGGTCTAAGCTTGGCATGGGCTTCATTGAAAAAATTATCCTGAGTTAATGAAAGTTTGAACATTTTGGCAAGGTCTTGATTGTCGCCCGGTATAATGGCTGATGCGAGTACAATAATGTCAGTATCAATTTCAAGATTACGATTCAACACATGATCTTTTATTGTTACTTTTAAATTCTCGCCTGATTTTTCAACCTTGGGTTTGTTCTCAACATCATACCTTATAAAGATAACTCCTTTATCCCTTGCTTCTTTGTAAAGTGATTCTCTCTGTCCATAAGTTCGGATATCTCTGTAAATGATATATACATCTTTTTCTGGATCAAGGTTTCTAAGTTTGATGGCTGATTTTATGGAATGGGTACAGCAAACTTTAGAGCAATATGGTCTGTCAGTCTCTCTTGAACCAACACATTGGATAAATACTGCGCTGTTTGCCGATGCGATTTTTTTATCATTGGTCTTCAAAGCCATATCAAAAGCAAGGTGTGTAAAAATCATTTCATCCTGCCCATGGAGGTATTCGGAAGGCTGATACTCAGTAGCGCCGACAGTTACAATAATCGCACCATGTTTTATATTGATCTCTTTTTCTGATTCGGCTTCTGATTTAGTAATAGTTGTTTCAAAATTACCGATAAAACCCGAGGCATTTTTTATGATACTATCAGTATACACATCTATAAGTGAGTTATTATTCACCTTTCGAATCATTTTTTTTAAATTTTGACCAATATCTTCACCTAACCAGGTTGAGTCAAGTTTTAAAGCAGCTCCACCAAGCTGATTGGATTTTTCAACAATAGATGTATGAAACCCCTGATCTGCAAGGCCTAATGCAGCAGTCATCCCTGCTATACCACCGCCGATAACAAGGGCATTGCTGTCAATGGAGATTGTAGGCTGTTTAAGAGGCTTAATTCTCCTTGCCCGGGAAATTGCCATTTGAACCAGAATTTTTGCTTTTTTGGTGGCTTCATCTTTTTCTTTGGAATGAACCCACGAACACTGATTTCTGATATTTGCCATTTCAAAAAGATACTTGTTTAATCCGGCTTCTTTCAGTGTCTCCTGAAATAGAGCTTCATGTGTTCTTGGTGTACATGCAGCAACAACAATCCTGTTAAGGTTATTTTTTTCTATGACTTCTATTAGTTTCTCCTGAGTGTCCTGGCTGCAGGTAAACAGGTTTTCTTCCACATATACTACATCTGGTAGAGTTTTTGCCATTTCAGCAACAGAAGGAACATCAACGATCCCGCCAATATTGGTGCCGCAATTACATACAAAAACACCAATGCGTGGTTCCTGGTCAGATACATCTCTTTCTTTTGGGAAAGTTTTTTCTTTAGTTAATGAGTTTCGTGCTCCTGAGAGTATTGTCTGGGCATCACATGCGGCAGCACTTGCTTCCATAACTGCCATGGGAATATCTTTTGGCTCCTGAAAAGAACCGCACACAAAAATTCCCGGGCGTGATGTTGAGACAGGATTAAAACTGTCTGTTTCAACGAATTTATTATCATTAAGCTTAATGTCAAGTCTGTCTGCCAGGTCAACAACATCCTTAGGAGTCTGCATCCCCACAGAAAGCACAACCATATCAAAAATCTCTGTGAGTATTTTGCCCTGGTCATCAACATATTTCAGGATTAAGTTGTTTGTTTCACGGTCTTCTTCAATTGTATGTATTCTGGAACGTATGAACCTTACTTTTTGTTCGTTTTTGGCGCGCTCATAATATCCTTCAAACTCTTTGCCATATGTCCGCATGTCCATATAAAAGATAGCAGTATCAAGTTTGCCGCCTGAGTGCTCTTTGGCTATTACGGCTTCTTTTATTGCATACATGCAGCAGACAGAAGAACAATAGGAATTGTCACATTTGTTTATGTCTCTTGAGCCAATACATTGGAGCCATGCAACTTTTTTTGGCTCTTTATCATCTGACGGGCGGATTAAATGTCCGTTAAAAGGACCTGTTGCACTCAGGATACGCTCCATCTCCATTGATGTAACAACATTTGGATATTGTGAATATTGATAATTATCAAGTCCTGAAGGATCAAAAGTTGAAAACCCGGGAGCCATGATAACCGAGCCAACTTT
Source organism: Desulfobacteraceae bacterium (assembly GCA_021107575.1). Classification (GTDB taxonomy): domain Bacteria; phylum Desulfobacterota; class Desulfobacteria; order Desulfobacterales; family Desulfobacteraceae; genus JAIOSM01. The sequence continues at coordinate 3,167 of JAIOSM010000087.1, forward strand.
AATATTGATTGTCTTATCAGTTTGGTCAAAATCAATGGCATCTGTGGGGCATACTTTTTGGCAGACTCCACATCTTCCATTTTTTACAATATAAATACAAGTTTCAGGATCTATGGCATATTTTAAAGGGACAGCCTGGGGATAATCAACATAAATAGCCTTTCTTTTGGCAAGGCCTGCATTAAAGTGATCTGTAACTTTTTTTGGACATTTTTCAGTACAGGCTCCACAGGCAATACATTTGTCCATATCCACATATCTCGGATGTACTGTCAGTTCAACATCAAAATCTCCGGCTTTTCCAGAAATTTTGTCTACTTCACATAATGTTTTAAGCTCTATGTTTAAATGCCGGCCGACCTCGACCAGTTTAGGTGAAATAATTCACATTGCACAGTCATTGGTGGGAAAGGTCTTATCCAGTTGAGCCATTGCCCCGCCAATGGACGCTTTTTTTTCTATCAAATAAACATAAAAACCTGAGTCCGCAAGATCCAATGCTGTCTGCATGCCGGCAATGCCACTGCCTACAACCATGACTGAACCTTTGGCGCCTTGGGTGTTGTTTTTTACTGCATTCATATGTTGTCCTTAAATATTATCCATATGTTGAATATATTAATCATTTTATTTAATGTTCATGCTTTCTGCCAGATATGAATACAGATCAATAATTTTGATTTCTGTATCAAAAGTTGTTGTGGCGCAGGTTAAATGAATTTGACATTTTGGGCAGGCTGTAATAATTGTGTCCGCACCAGCCTGTTTTGCTTCTTTTAGTCGTTTTACCTGCATTACTTTGGAGCAGTTTGAACATTCCATCCAGGCTGTAGTACCACAGCAGATAGCATTCTCTCTATTATGTTCCATTTCTTTTAAAGAAGTCTTGGGAACCAGATTGATAAGTTTTCTTGGTTCTTCATAAATACCTGATCTTCTGCCCAAGCGGCATGGATCCTGATAAGTAACAGAATTATTTGAACATGGATTAAATTCAAAAGATTCAGTATCTGATTCTGAAAGTTTTTGTAAAAGAAAGTCTGCAACATGGATTATTTCAAAATCTAATTTGCCAAAGTATTCCGTGTAAACTTCTTTGAAAATATTGTATCCTTCAGGGCAGTTAAATAAAATTTTTTTTGCTCCTGACGCTTTAATCGCTTCAATATTCTGTTCTGCAAGTTTTTGGAAGAGAGCTTCATCTCCACTCCAATAAGCATCATGGCCGCAACAACATTCATTATTGCTGATAACAGGTTCAATACCTATTTTGTTTAAAATTTTGAGAATGTTTTTTGCCGACTCTAAAGAAGGCACATTAAGATATTGGAAAATCACATCAAAATATGGAAGGCATCCAACAAAATAAAAATATTCACCTTTATCTGAAAATTTTCCAACTTCTTCAGCCCATGCAGTTCGGTTTTGTTGAGTCCCTTTGTTTGATCTCTGGGCTTGTATTGCAGAAATGCTCTGGAGCATTCCATTGTGGCTCAGCCTTGGAAGATTTTCAGCCTTTATTGCCTTGATGCGATATGAACGGATAAATTCAGGGAAGTCGATTTCTACAGGGCAGCGGTCACTACACCTCGAACAAGTAAGACATGCCCATAAATCACTGCTATGGAGGATTTCTCCTTCAGGCTGGTCAATAGTTTTTTTAATCATCTGTCTTGGTGAAAAGTCCGGTAATTCCTGACTTATTGGACAACTACCTGTACAAACACCACATTCCATGCAGTAATTAACCTGCTGTTTCGTAAGCTGCATACTATATTTTCCATTTTTATTTTATTAGTATAAATGTAAAACATTCAATCATTTATTATAAAAATTCATATAGTTGTCAATGGTAAAACACCAATAATTTCTATTTATATAATAAATAAAAATTATTTTATGTTTATGCGATATGCAGTTTTATGTTACAATTATTATCATTGAGGTGAAATGGTTGTTTTAGCAAACATTTTATTAAGATAAGGGGGAACTATGGTAAGTCTTGACACTTTGGAAAAATTAAATATTTTCAGTGATTTTACAGATGAAGAGCTTGAGGGAATCCAGAAAATTTGTTCACAAGAAGAGTATCAGAGAGATCAGCGTCTGTTTCTTGAAGGTGATCCTGCAAAAGATATGTGGATAGTTTCATCAGGAGATGTTGAATTGAGATTTGAGATGCCTGACAAAACTCAGACTACTAAAAGTAACACTCTTTCAGCCCATAGTAAGGCAGTGCCGGGATCCCGGGTATTTGGCTGGTCATGTTTTGTCCCGCCGTACACGATGCGACTTTCAGCTTATTGTGTTTCAAGGGAATGTACTATTATCAAAATTAGTGAGATTGCATTGAATAAACTCATGGATGCTGAGGCACAGATTGGCTACAAAATCATGCAATATCTTGTTAAGGTTGTCGGGTTCCGCTTTAACCAGTTTCAAGAGGAAATTGCAAAATTTAAG
>JAIOSM010000391.1 GCA_021107575.1 Desulfobacteraceae bacterium
ATCAATATCGGTTTTGGCAATAATTTCTGTTAATTCAGTTATGACCTTAGTTGGTCCACCCCATTCTTGAGATAGGTTTGGTGTTATAATAAGAATTTTCATTTAAATTGTTTCTTCAATTTGTTTAATTGATCTTAAAAAAGAATCGCCTGCTTTTATTATGCTGAATTGTTCACATGCATACATGCTAATTTTTTCTCTCCTAGACTTTATACTAATAGCATTATTTTTTACATATTGAATAATATTAGCGATTTCTTCCACATTATATGGATCAAATATTGACCCATTCCACCCTTCTTTAATGAGGTCAAAACCAGAACCGGCATATTTGGATACTAGTACAAATGACCCACTTGCTAAGGCTTCGTTAACAACAAGACCCCAGACTTCCCTTAATGATGGAATTATTAGAACATCAGATAGTGCATAATAACGACAAAGTTCATCTTCATTCTTATAGCCCTCAAAAAAAATATTTTGTAAATTAGTATCATTGCAATATTTCATTAATTTATACTTAAGAGGGCCATCACCAACTATAAAAAATCCAATTTGTGGGTCATGTAATTTATTTAAAGCTTCTAATACTTTGATAATCCCTTTTCTTTCAATTAATTGACCTACATATAACAAAAGGAATTTTGGATATGCATCCCGGTTTTCTAAAAAAGTACTATTTTCCCGATATTCTTCTACTTTCTTTTTATAAAAGTCCATATCTACAGTGTTTATTGAAATTAAAATCTTATCTTTATCTGCTCCGAAATATTCCAAATATTCTTTTGCTTTCGTTCCGTAAGCTATAAAGTTATCAGTATTTTTTATTAGAATTCTTTTAATTCTACCTATAAGTCCTTTTGTTTGAGTGGTGCTTAATAATGTAGACCCATTCCATAGGATAAAATTCTTATTGAATATTCTACAATAAAAAAAGGCTAACCAATATGCAATTGCATCATAACCAGATGCAATTATAACATCAGGTTTATAATCGTACAAAATTTTAATTATTTCATGATTAAAATAAATTGATAATTCTTTATTTCCAAAATATTTATATAGCCCATGCATAAGTTCAAAATCAAAATAGATTATTTCATTATCAATTTTCCAATTGCGATTTTCACCCATTTCTGTCAAGCAAAAAACTTTGAAAATACAATTTTTTTGATTATAAATATAATTAAATAAATTAATTCTATATGGAGTTAGATATGGAGTAAGGATAGCTATTTTTGGTGTTTTCATATAGGTACGCCATTTTCAAATAAATAAACAGGTTAACTTTTATAGAAGAGATCTTAAATAAATTATTCTTATAACCCATCTTCGTCAGAATAAAACCTAACCGTTTTCAGTAGACTCTATCATTTTCCGAGTCTGTTCTACAATTATTTAACTCCAATTGATTTTAAGTATCTACTTTCCTCCAAATATTTACAATTGAATAGCTCCAAGATGCTTTTTTGCACGTCTGTCAAAGGCATAAGTTTCTTACCTTCACATTTAGTGCCTCTCATGCCCAATTTTGCAAATTCACATCTGCCTAGCACACTATGAACTTTCCTCACACTACTCACTTCTTCACTCGGATTTTTCCTAAGCTTATTTGTGATAGTTACATCCAATAAATAATCCAAAATGCATATTGTATAATGTGCACGAACATGCTCATCAGTATAAACAAATGATGGTTTGAACTTAAGGAATGATTTTAATTCCCTAAACGCCTCCTCAACTCGATTTTTATCCCTGTAAGCAGATATAAGCTTTTCCGGGCTGAGTCTATACTCTGCAGGCTCTGTTTTTTCAGAAATGTTTGTGATCAAGATCCACATTCCATCTATCAACCTTGCCTTTTCAATCGCTTCCTTCTTCTTCCTATATTCGAGCTTGAAAGTCCGAACTTCAGAACGTCTTTCAGTAGTCAGAACCACTCTCTTGAGGCTATAATCCAGAAATCCATTCACCTTATACTTCATCTGAATTTTATCAATCTTTTTTTCAGTAGGCTTATTTTCACGGCTTTTTTTCGCCTTCATTAGAGAGTCTTTTTCTTCCTCTAGCTCCTTCATTGCCATACCTATAAACTTTTCTTTAGCTTTTCGCTGCAGTTTAAAGAGATCTATGTTAAATACCAATATGTGTCGTCTGTTACTGCCGTCCATTCCTAAATCTTCATAGTATGTAGAATCATCATATTTTGTCAAACCTTTCGAGATTATATTTTTTCCAATATCATTTTTTGCAACATTCTTGAATTTCCTAGATTCAAATCCCTCAACTCCAGTCAATTGGTCTTTATCCATAGCGGTAATATATCGGTAGCTCTTGCTATTTTCCAGATGCCTCAGGTTATCGTCTGAGACCATTCCACGATCAAAAACAATAATGATTTTTTGCAAATTGAATTTTTGTTTCCATTTGTCCGCGTTTGTCG
>JAIOSM010000252.1 GCA_021107575.1 Desulfobacteraceae bacterium
CGCAATAAGACAGATAATAAATGAATTTATTATTAATTAATCAGGAGGTACTATTTTGATTGAAACAGCATTTGCAATGGGTCAGGGAGCAGGCGGCGGACAGGCCGGAGGTGGCATAGCATCTTTTATGCCGCTTATTATTTTACTTGTGATTTTTTATTTCCTTTTAATAAGACCGCAGCAAAAAAGAGCTAAAAACCATAGAACAATGGTTAGCAATTTAAAGCAAGGTGACAGAATTGTAACAAGCGGTGGAATACATGGCAGTATTTCTTCTTTGGATGAAACCACTGTAACCCTCGAAATTGCCGAGAAAGTTAAAATGAAAATTTCACGGGGTAATGTTGCAATAGTATTGCAGGATACCTCTTCCTCGTCAAAATAAAATAATCAACATCTATTTGGGAGTAGTTTAGATTGAAGCTGACATTTAGGAAAGTTCTAATAACAATTATTTTTGCCATGGCAATTATATATCTTCTGCCCACTTTTTTTCCAGATTTATGGCCACATAAAAAAATAAAATTGGGCCTTGACCTTCAAGGCGGCATGCATCTTGTGCTGGAAGTTCAAGTTGAGAAAGCGCTTGAGACAATCATTGAAACGAGAATCCATGAAATCAAACAGGAACTCAGGGATAAACGTGTTAAACATTCCGGAATTACCCGTACTACAAGCAATAAAATTCATATAATTCTTGAAGGCAATGACAATATAAATGGATTTAATGATGTAATAAGAGATGAATTTCAGAACCTCGAAGTTGCTTCTACAAAATCCGAACAAGGGATATCTGAAATAACCCTTATGTTCTCTGCCACAGAAAGCGAAGAAATAAAAAAATTAGCCACAGAACAGGCTCTTGAAACTATTCGAAACCGTATAGATGAATTCGGTGTCAGTGAACCTGTAATAAGAATTCAGGGGTCCAACCGAATACTTATACAACTTCCTGGAATCACTGACCCTGCCAGAGCTAAAGCTCTTATAGGGAAAACAGCCCAACTTACTTTTCAACTGGTTGATGAAAACAATGATGTTCAGGCTGCTCTTAAAAAAGATCGTCCCCCTGTTGGTGATGTCATAATGTATCAAGAACTTGAAGACAAATCCACCAAAGCAATATCAAAGATTCCATATCTGATCAAAAAAAGAATCCTTCTTGACGGTAGCCGACTCACTGATGCTAATGTTCAATTTGATCAATTTGGTCAACCCCAGGTTGGAATCAGCTTTGACAGAAAAGGGGCTAGGCGATTTGAAAAAATTACCGGGGAAAACCTTAAAAAAAGACTTGCTATTGTACTTGATAACAAGGTCTATTCAGCCCCTGTTATCCAATCGCGTATTGCTGGCGGAAAAGCTGTAATCACCGGAAATTTTTCTCTTAATGAGGCAAGGGATCTTGCAATTGCATTAAGAGCAGGTTCTCTTCCGGCGCCTGTAAAAATTATTGAAGAAAGAACTGTAGGCCCGACTTTAGGTGCTGATTCAATCCGCATGGGTTTGATATCAATGGTTGCTGGCGGCATGTTTGTAATTATATTCATGTTTATATATTACAAAAAAGCTGGATTTATAGCAGATATTGCTCTTATTTCAAATATTCTTTTGATAGGAGGAGGGCTTGCAGTTTTTCAGGCGACTCTCTCTCTTCCAGGTATTGCCGGGATTATTTTAACTATTGGTATGGCTGTAGATGCAAATGTTATTATTTTTGAAAGAATCAGAGAAGAACTTCGTAAAGGCAAAACTCCAATTGCTGCTGTTAACTCTGGTTTCAGCAAAGCAACGCTCACTATTTTAGATGCCAATGTTACCACTCTTATTGCAGCTATTGTCCTTTTCCAATTTGGATCTGGTCCGGTACAAGGATTTGCGGTAACTTTGAGTCTTGGCATACTGGCAAGTCTCTTTACAGCACTTATAGTTTCTAAAGCAATTTTTGATTCTACACTTGAAAATAAAAAAGTAGTAAAGCTTAGTATATAGAAAAGGGAAAAAACTAATGCAATTTATTAAGCATGACATAAATTTTGACTTTATTGGAAAAAGAAAAATTGGATTTGCTTTTTCTTTAACAATTATCCTCATAGGACTTATCTCTCTTATTATCCATAACGGCCCAAAACTTGGAATTGATTTTGCCGGCGGTACAAATATCAGAGTACAATTTTCAAAAGAAATTCCAATCTCTAAAATTCGAAAAGGCTTTTCAGCAATTGGACTTGAAAAGGCTTCTGTACAAAAAGTTGGAAAGGATGCAGAACATGAGTTCCAGATCAGCACTTCCAAGCCTGAAATGACTGATAAGGGATTTGCTCAATCTATTTCAGATGCTCTTGAAGCTGCAACCGGTGAAATCCCGGTAATCAGACAGGTTGATATGGTTGGCCCCCAGGTTGGTAAAGATTTAAGAAAAAGTGCACTTCTTGCAATTTTCTATTCTCTTTTATTTATAACCATATATATCTCAGGAAGATTTGAATTAAAATGGATCCTTTCAGGGGTTACTGCAGGGGCTCTTATGACTGCTGTTTATTTTCTCTCAATTATGAATGTCAGCATGGTTCTTATTATTCCACTGGCCCTTATAATATCACTGGTATTATTCTGGTTTTTAAAATTAAATTATGCCATGAGCGCTATTATTGCGCTGATACATGATATTTTTATAACCATAGGGATTTTTTCCATTCTTGGTTATGAATTTTCTTTACCGATTATTGCAGCGTTGCTCACGATAATCGGATACTCCCTTAATGACACTATTATTGTATTTGACAGAATAAGAGAAAATATTGCATCAGATAAAAATGAGCCCTTACCTGAAATTATAAACAAAAGTATTAATGAAACCTTAAGCCGTACTATTTTAACCTCACTTACAACTTTGATTGTTCTCTTTGCCCTTTTCTTTCTAGGCGGAGAAATAATTCATAATTTCACATTTGCAATGATTGTAGGTATTTTGATTGGTACATATTCATCCATTTTTGTAGCAAGCCCAATTATACTAATGTCTAAACAAGGTGAATAAATGAAAAACTATTTATTAATAACACTTAAGTATTCAATATTAATTTTGTTTTGCCTTTTCTTAACTTCCTGCATCTCATTGAAGAGTGCCCAGACCTTAGATCAGGAAATAAAAACTATCAGGCAGGAACTCCAACAAACTAACAAAGAGCTTGACATAATCAAGCAGGATCAAAAAAAATTAGAAGAAATCATTAATGAGATAAAACAGGCAGACAGTGCTGAAAGCAAACAATTGCTTAAAAAAGAAGCTATTGCTGTGAAGAAGACTGCTTATACAGAACCAATACTGCTATATAAAGAAGGGCGCGCATCCCTGATAGAAGAAAAGTATGACACAGCAATACAAATCTTTACTGAATTTTTAAAAAAATATCCGCACAATGACCTTGCCGACAATGCTTTATACTGGACAGGTGAATGCTATTATGCTGTTGCAGACTTTGAACAAGCCATAACAGCCTTTAAAGAAGTTGTTGAAAAATATCCCAGGGGTATGAAAGTACCTGATGCTTTATTAAAAACAGCATATTCATACTTATCACTCAAGGATACAAACAGAGCTCATCAGTATTTAAAACTTGTTGTGGAGAAACATCCTTTTTCAGAAGCTTCTGAAAAAGCACAAGTAAAACTAAAAACTTTTCAATAGATAACTGCGATGTCTGATTCTTTAGACAAATATCTTGTATGGCTTGCATTAAAAAGAATTCCAGGCGTTGGAAATTATTTATATAAAACTTTTTTAGAGACTTTTGGATCTCCTGACAATGTCTTTGCTGCTTCGGTTACAGATCTCTTGAAAATTCCAAAAATTAAAAAAATAAGCATTAATGCGATTATTAGAAATCAAAAATATTTTGAAGAAGCAAAAAGAGAACTCGATATAATAAAGAAACGTCAGGTTAAAATAGTAACGTTTAATGACCCCCATTATCCTGTTTTATTAAAAGAGATCCATGATCCTCCGCCAGTCCTTACCTATTTTGGTGTTCTTGACAATTCATATCCATGTATTTCTATTGTAGGCTCAAGAAATGCCACATCCTATGGATTATATTCTTCTGAAGAACTTGGATATAATCTTGCAAAAAAAGGCTTTCAAATTGTCAGTGGGATGGCAAGAGGGATTGATACACAAGCTCATAAAGGTGCTCTGAATGCCAAGGGCAGGACTTATGCTGTTTTAGGCTCCGGTCTTAACAATATATATCCCGCTGAAAACAGGTCCCTTTTTAATCAAATAAGTGAAAATGGAGCTGTTATATCTGAATTTGATATGAACCAGTTTCCAGATGCCAAAAATTTTCCCATAAGAAATAGAATTATTGCGGGGATGTCAGCCGGGACATGTGTTGTTGAAGCTGCCAAAAGGAGTGGTTCTCTTATTACTGCGAGGCTTGCAGGAGAATACTGTCGAGAGGTTTATGCAGTTCCCGGAAGTATTAATTCCCAAAAAAGCCAGGGTACCCATTATCTTTTAAAGCAAGGGGCAAAACTTGTTGAGAATGATAACGATATCATAGAAGAACTTAACCATTTTGTACATAAAGCCAAAACAAAGAACATAAAAAAGAAACAAAGAAAAAAAATAAATACAAATCAACATAGCAGCATAGATATAAATATTTTAAAAAACCTTGACCCCTACCCTGCTCATATTGATACTCTTGCTGAAAAATCAGGGCTTGAAACTAAAATTCTTTTACCTGCCCTGCTGAATTTAGAGCTTGAAGGTAAAATCAAACAATTCAATGGAAAATATTTTTCTAAAATAGAGGAGTAAAAGTGGCAAAACCATTATTAGTAGTTGAATCTCCAACAAAAATTAGAACTATAAACAAGTACCTGGGTAAACAATATAAAGTTGTAGCTACGGTGGGGCATATTAGAGACTTGCCGCCAAAAGAACTTGGAATTGATGTTGAGAACGATTTTAAAGGCACATATATTAATATTAAAGATAAATCCAAAGTCATAAAAAATTTAAAAAAAGAAGCCGGGAACGCAACAGAAATATATTTAGCTCCTGACCCTGATAGAGAAGGAGAAGCAATAGCCTTTCACACTGCACAAATTTTAAAAAAGAAAAATAGAAAATTTCATAGGATTCTATTTCACGAGCTCACAAAAAAAGGTATTACCCAAGCTCTTTTAAATCCATTGGAGCTTGATGAATATAGATTTGATTCTCAAAAAACAAGAAGAAAACTTGACCGGCTTGTTGGATATCAACTCTCCCCTCTTTTGTGGAGAAAAGTACAACGAGGACTCAGTGCAGGTAGAGTTCAATCTGTTGCAGTAAAAATAATCTGTGACAGAGAACGTGAAATAAGGGCATTTACCCCGGAAGAATATTGGAGCATTACAGTAGATTTAGAAGCTGACATGCCACCGGTGTTTAATGCTTCTCTTACAAAAATAAAAGGTAAAAAAACAAAAATTTCAAATGAAGCAATGGCTTTAAAAGTAACTGAAGATTTGAATAAGCTCCCATATGTTGTTGATGATGTAAAAAAGAAACAAATAAAACGGAATCCGCTTCCACCTTTTATAACAAGCAAATTACAGCAGGATGCTATAAACAGACTTAGATTCTCAGCTAAAAAAACAATGATTGTAGCCCAGCAATTGTATGAAGGTATTGAAATAGGAACAGGCGGGCCCGAAGGATTAATTACTTATATGCGTACTGATTCAACTCGAATTGCATCAGATGCAGCTTTTGAAGCAATGGGTTTTATTGAAAAAAAATTTGGGAAAGAATATACTCTTCCCAAGCCAAGGTTTTTCAAAAATAAAAAATCTGCTCAGGATGCCCATGAAGCCATCAGACCCACTTCAGTCACAATTACTCCCGGAAAAATACAAAATTTTTTGTCAAAGGATCAGTTTAAACTTTATGACTTGATATGGAAACGATTTGTTGCTTCCCAGATGGCCCAGGCAAAAATTGACCAAAAAACAATTGTTATCAAAGCAGGAACTGACTATCAACTTAGCGTTGGTGGTAGTACAATTACGTTTCCTGGATTTATGAAACTTTATAAAATAGATGAAAAAAAATCTGAGACACCCAAGCAGGAACTACCTGTACTTGAAAAAGGTGCAAAGCTTAATAAGAAAAAAGTACATACTAAACAACACTTTACAAAACCACCTGCAAGATTCTCAGAAGCATCCCTTGTAAAAGAACTGGAAGAAAACGGTATTGGAAGACCTAGTACATATGCTGCTATACTTTCAACTATACGTGACAAGGGATATGTAGAACTTATTAAACGATATTTTGTCCCCAGCGAGCTTGGTTTTATTGTTAATGACCTTCTTGTGGATTCCTTTCCTGAAATTCTCACTGCAAAATTTACCGCCAGCCTGGAAAATAATCTTGACAGTATTGAGTTGGGCAAAAAAACCTCAATTGAAGTATTAAAAGAGTTCTATTCCCCTTTTAAAGAAAAACTTGATCTGGCTGATGAAAATATGCTCAACGTTAAAGGAGTTGGAGTTAAAACCGACCTTAAATGCCCTGTATGCAACAAGGACTTAACATTGAAAATTGGAAAAAATGGACATTTTATTGCCTGTTCAGGCTATCCTGACTGCTCATTTACAAGCAACTATGAAAGAGATGAAAAAGGTAATATTAAAATTATTAAAAAAAATATAGACAATACCAAGGTAAAAGAATGTGCAAAATGCGGCAAAGATATGGTTCTAAAAGACGGAAAATATGGTAGTTTTCTTGCCTGTACCGGGTATCCGGAATGTAAACACACAGAATCCATAAATGGCGACTCAAATGGCCGTGAGATTGGTATGAAATGCCCTGTTGAAAAATGCTCGGGTTCTGTGGTTGAAAAAAAATCCAAGCGGGGAAAAATATTTTTCGGCTGTAATCAATATCCTGATTGCACTTTTGCAACATGGGATAAACCCGTTGACAAAAAATGCCCTGACTGTGGTTCTTTATATCTTTTGGAAAAAAACACCAAAAAAGACGGAAAATTTCTCAAATGCCCTGAAAAAGACTGTCAATATAAAAAAATTTTAGATCCCTGATTTGAATTCAGTTAAAGCTTAATCACTAACTCTTTCAACATATTCTCTTGTTCTGGTATCAATTTTTATTTTTTCCCCCTGATTTACAAAAGGCGGAACCTGAATTTCAATGCCTGTTTCTATTGTTACAGGTTTATAACTCCCTGTTGCAGTATCTCCCTTTGCCCATGGTTCAGCCTTGGTGACAAGAAGATTTACAAAATTTGGCAAAGTTATTTCTATTGC
>JAIOSM010000494.1 GCA_021107575.1 Desulfobacteraceae bacterium
AATACAGACACTTTAAATAAATTAAATAGAGATTATGAAGTATTGAGAAGCGAACGCAAACATTTATTTGGAGACAAGGACCCTGATAGCGCAGAAAAAGATCTGGATGAAAAAGTAGATAGATTTGAAAAGATTTTTGAAAAAGACAAACAGGAAAATGAGAAAATAAAGTATGAATTAAAGAATGCAGTAAGCAGAGCAGATGACCTTAATAAAGCGATATCAACTTTAATAGAGAAATTAGCTGAAAATAAAGAAAAAGATTTGAAGCAAAAGCTTGAAATGTTGAAAAACGCCCTTAAAGACATGCAACAGAGTATAGGGTCAATTAAGCAGCAACTACAACAGAATAAAAAAATCAAAGAAAAACATAAAGAACAGACATGTTTGATAGAAAATCAAAAAAAAGAGTGTCATCGTTTTGATGTTCTGCATGAGCTTATTGGATCCGCTGATGGAAAAAAGTTTAGGAATTTTGTTCAAGGATTGACTTTTGAGCTGATGATTAATCATGCAAACCGTCAACTTCAAAGTATGACAGACAGGTATCTTCTTGTACGGGATGAAATTAAACCATTGGAGTTGAATGTTATTGATAATTATCAGGCAGGGGAAATAAGATCTACTAAAAATTTGTCTGGAGGCGAAGGCTTTATTGTAAGCCTTTCTCTTGCTCTTGGGCTTTCCCGTATGGTCAGCAGGAATATTAAGGTGGATTCGCTCTTCCTTGATGAAGGATTTGGCACCCTTGATGATGATGCCCTTGAAACAGCCCTTGAAACCCTTTCTTCTCTTCAGCAAACTGGGAAAATTATCGGTGTGATTTCCCATGTCCCCGCACTTAAAGAGCGCATTAGTACACAAATACAAGTTGAAACCAATACAGGAGGGCGGAGTTCAATCACAGGGCCTGGTTGTTCAAAGATATCAAAGCAGTGACTTTAAACGATGGTTTTATCTGTTATCTATTTTTTGAAAATCATACTTTTTTGAGAATTAATAAGAATTGAAAGATTTGCTTGACAAAAAAATGAGATCTCATTATAGATGAGCTATAGTTGAATAGACATCAAGATATCTTGATATAAATGTTTTGACAGGAGAAGATGATTGATAATTTAAAAATATTTAAAGCTTTAGCAGATGAAACAAGGCTGCGAATTTACAGGATTTTGACAAATCATGAACTTAATGTGAATGAAATCGTTGAAGTATTGTTAATGGGACAGTCAAGGGTTTCAAGACATTTAAAAATACTTACGGAATGCACACTTTTGTCTTGTAGAAGAGATGGAAGTTTTGTGTATTATCAGGCTGAGCAGGATGAAGAAAAACGATTCCTGATGGACTTTATCAAAAACTCAAAGTATCAGCAAGATGAAGTTGGGCAGGATTTGCAAAGGGCTGAAATTATTGTTGCAGAAAGAAAGGAGAAAACCAGGGTTTTCTTTAATAATGTCGCTGCAACATGGGATAATTTAAAGCAGGACCTTTTTGGTGATTTTGATCTGAACCATGTTCTAATAGATAATCTTGATTCAACTGGTGCTGTTGTCGATTTAGGATGTGGAACCGGGGAATTACTTTCATTAGTTAATATGAAGGTGCAAAAGTGTATTGGAGTAGACAGTTCTCCTAAAATGCTTGAGCTTGCTAAAGGCAGATTTGCAAACACAGAAGGGGACTATGGCTTCAGGCTTGGAGAAATTGAGCATTTGCCATTAAAAGAAAAAGAAGTTGACCTGGCTGTTATCAATATGGTGCTTCATCATATTGCCGTGCCTTCGCAGGTTATTCACGAGGCATGGAGAGTATTGGAACCTGGTGGTTCGTTGTTGATAGCAGATCTGGCAAAACATACTTCAAAGAGTGTTAAAAAACGCTTTGGTGGTTCATGGATGGGGTTTGAAAGAGAAGAAATCGAAAAATGGCTGACAGACGCAGGCTTTGAAGTAAATTCTGTTAATACTTATGAAGTGCGTATGAATCTATCAGTTAATGTTTTTAAGAGTACAAAATCAGTTAATTAATTTGATATAAACTTGCCTGTTGCGTGGTCCGTCAAATTCACAGAAATAGATATCCTGCCATCGTCCCAGGATAAGCTCTCCTTCTTCAACAGCCACAATCTCCGATTGACCAAAAAGGCTTGTTTTTATATGTGCTGCAGAATTTCCTTCCATATGTTTGAAATTGTCATCCCATGGTATTATTTTGTTGATTGTCTTTAGTATGTCTGTTTTTACCGCAGGGTCAGCATTCTCATTGATTGTTATTGCACCGGTTGTATGTAAGGAAAAAATATAAACAAGCCCGTTCTTAAAATCAGTCGGAACAGATTTTTTTACTTTGTTAGTAATATCAATTAATTCTGTTCTATTGTTTGACTTTATATTGATTATCATTTTTATTATTCTTGATTAAAAAACACTCTTGTTCCCTTAAGATGATCTACCATATACTCAGGAGTAGAGTGTGCCTTAAGAGCTTCAATTATTTCATCAATTTTATCCCTGTCAACTTTATAGAGTTTAAAAAATACTTTTCTATAGCCTGCCGGGACTCTGTCATGCATGGTAAGAACGCTTCTGATTCTTATGCCATATCCATGGAATATATCTGTGAGTGCTTTAATTAATCCCGGATCATCTTTTACAATGAGTCCAAGTTCAATCCCAAAAGCACCAACACCTGAAAGGGATAGGAGGAGTTCAGTAAGTTCCGTCCTTGATATTACTCCTATTACTTCATGTTTATGGTTGACAACAGGAGCGCCGGATACTTCTCTGTGGAGAAGAGTTTCTGTGGCTTCAAAAATACTATTTTCGGCTGCTATGGTGATAACTGGTGTTGTCATTACTTTTTTTACTCTTAAGTTCGCAATAAGATATGCAACTTCATGGGCATTAAGCAATGATGCATTTGACGGCGAGGATCTGTTAATATCATTGTTTGTCAATATACCAATCAGTTTGCCGTTTTTAGTTACCGGGATTCTTGTAACGTCTTTTTCTTTCATAACTTTTATAGCATCAATCACGGTTGCTTCCTGATCTATTGACACGTTTTTAGTCATCCAGTCTTTTACAAGCATTGGTTCTCTCCTAAATTTTTATTAATTATGTTGTTTATTCAACTTAATGGCATTATAGCATGGAGGAAGACTCCTTCAAGCATTTTTTTAGTATTAATGATAATTAATTCTATTATCACCCTATCAATTTTTTATTATTTTTTAAAGTTTTACCTTGACTATAACGGGTTCTTTTAATACAAAACATAATAGTAAGGTAAAGATACGAAATGATTTGCAGGCTTTTGAGTATTTAAAAATTAGTTTCATGTATTTTTGAAAAGAGGATAAATATGGCTTTTAATACTTTGAGGAAGCGGTGGAAATTATTGGCTGTTTCTGTTCTGATGGTTTCAATACCTGCAGCTTTTTTAGGTTATGTAAATGATAAAGTGGCTAGAACCAGCACACGGATACAGGTTGAAGGAAACCTTAAAAAACAGGCATTACTGGCAGGTCAGGCAGCCGCAAGAGCGCATGCTCAAATTACAGAAGTCAACAGGCTTAATAGAGAAAGAGCAAACAGTATAGTTATAGAAGAAGCCCAGGCAGTATATGCCTTGGCAAAGCCTTATACAGATAAAGAACTTTTAAAAGATTCTCTTGCTGAGATTGTTGTTGGAAAAACAGGTTATCCTTGGGTTATGGGCTATGATGGCACATTAATACTCTCTAAGAAAAGACAAATTGATGGTGTAAATATCTGGAAAGCCAAAGATTCCACCGGCTGGCTCCACGTCCAATCTGTTGTTAAGGAATCAAAAAAACTTAGAGGCGGTGAAACTTATATACATGTGTATTCATGGCAGAATCCTGATGATAAAACCACCAGGGATAAGGTTGCTGCAACAATCCATTTTCCAAAATGGAAATGGATTATAGGAATCAGCACATATTACGATGAGTTGTATGATGCAGACTATGAAGAAAGGGTCTTAAGAAGCGTTAAAGGGCAACTGTCTGAGATCGTTGTTGGCAAAACCGGATATGTTTTTGCTTTAGGCTGTAAGGGTAAAGATAAAGGTCATTATATAATTTCTGAAAATAGGAGGAGTGACGGCGAAAATGCTATGAATTTAAGGGATTCTGATGGCCATCTAGTGACCCAGAATATAGTAGCTAAAGCTTTAGGGCTTAAGAAAAATGAAGCTTCTGTAATATACTCTTCATGGAAAACTCCCCAAAGTGACAAGCCACAATTAAAGCTTTCTGCTTTTACATATATCCCTGAAATGGATTGGCTTGTTGGAACAACAGCGTATTTAGATGATTTTTTATATGATTTGGAGCAATTAAGGAATCAAACCATTTGGATTGTTTTACTTTCGATTTTTATTGGTTCTGCAGTTGTTTATTTTACAGCAGAAGATATTATAGAATCAGTAAAATCATCAGGAAGTACAAGAAGAAAAATCCTTGGAACCAGATAAATAACAGCGCTGAGAATTGTTTTTATTTAAAAGAAAACGAATTAAAAGGTCTTTGGGAAAGTGATTTTCCAAAGACCTTTTTAAGGTTAGTGGATAGCAAGGTTTGGTTAGTTGCTATTATTATAGTTAACAGATCAGTTAGTTTTTATAAATTATTTTAAAAAAGGGATAACATGTTAAAAAAATCATACAAATATTTAATAATTACACTGGCTTTGAGTTTTGTATTGACTTTTAATACTTCTGTTTTTGCAGAAGATATTAAAAAAGAAGTAGAATCTATGACTTTAGAAGAAAAAATAAGCTATGCCGTAGGTTATACTTATTATAAAAATCTAAGCAAGAAATATGGGTTAGATGTGGAGGCATTTTTTAAGGGGATTGAAGATGGCATTACTAATAAGCCTAGATTAAATCCTTTGCAGATGCAAGAGGCTATGGCAGCTTTTCAGGAACAGATCAAGGCAAAGCAAAGAAAAAAGATGCTTGCAAAGAGCCTATCTAACAAGGCAGATGGAGAAGCATTTTTGCGGGCAAACAAGAAGAAAGAGGGAGTTATCACTCTTGAAAGCGGGCTTCAATATAAGGTGATTAAGAAGGGCAATGGGAAATCGCCAAAGCCTGAAGATACTATTAAATGTCATTATAAAGGCACTACAATTGACGGTGTTGAATTTGATTCTTCCTATAAAAGAGGTAATCCTGCTGTTTTTCAGTTAAATAGAGTAATTAAAGGCTGGACCGAAGCGCTTCAATTAATGAAGACAGGGGGTAAATGGGAGATTTTTATTCCTTCTGATCTTGCGTATGGTGATAGACAAGCAGGACCTATTGAGCCCGGTTCAACATTAATTTTTGAGGTTGAATTTATTTCTATTGAGAATGCTAAAGAATAGATAAAA
>JAIOSM010000248.1 GCA_021107575.1 Desulfobacteraceae bacterium
AAAAAAGAAACAGGGAAAACCAGAATGGCTTAAAGAGCTTTGTCAGCAAAATGAGATAAATTTATTTGAAATGCCGAATGTTAAAAGTATTTTAAAAAATGAATATAAATCTTTGAAAAGTGTGCAATTGTCAGAAGATATCCAAAAGAATATTTCAAATTCAGAAGAAAAATTTAAGAAAAAATTGGAGACTCTTATTGGTGAAGAAAAAATTGAAGAATATAAAGCAAAGATAAATAAAATCAAAGAAAAAGAATCATCTAATCTTGCAATGCTTGCCTCGGCTTTAGAGTTAAGAGAGATATATATGGAAATAGAAGATGATTTGGATGATATTAAAGATATTAAAAAAGAATTTAAAGCTGAATTGAAAAAATACAAAAAAGATTTAAGACAAATTTCAGCTACAATGTCAAAAGATATTGAACGGCTTAAAAATAAATATTCCCCTTTTAAAGGAGGGAAGCTTGATTTTACCAGACTTTTGTTTGGACAAGCTCTATGTTCTCTGGCTGAGAAACATTACAAATGGATTGCACTTGTAGAGCCATATTTTGATTTGCCGGGGAAACAAGGTGATAAGCAGGATTCTGAGAAACCTTCAGAAACAGGCAAGCCTGATAAACCCGGAAAAGAAGTTTATTTTCTGGCTCAAAATATCAAAATCAACCTTCTTCTTGGGCATGGTGCTTTAACAGGCAAGGCTTCAAACATTACAAATATGCCGGCTGTTACAGGGCTTCCCGCAATTATAAATCTTTCTGGAGGTGGTTTTAAAGGTCTTGATTCATTTGATTTTAAAGGTGTGCTGGACCTTGTTGACCTCGCACACCCTCACCATAAGGCAACTCTTGATGTATCAGGATTTCTACTTGAAAATTTTATCTTTTCTGACAAGCCGGATCTTTCTTTATCAATAATTAAATCTGTTGCAAACCTTACATCAAGCTTTAAACTTGATGATAACAAATTCAGTTGCCTGGCAAATGCCAAATTCAAAGAGGTCGTTATGCAGGCTGCATCTTTAAAGGGCTCAAGTCTGCAAAAGGCTTTGGTAAAAATTCTATCTGATCTTGATACGTTTAACCTTTTATTTGATATAAAAGGAACTCTGGAGGAATACGATATCGCAATAAAATCTGATCTTGATAAAATATTTCAAAGTTCAGCTCAAAAAATGGTCCAATCCGGGATGGGAAATTTTGAAAAAGAATTAGAGACAGGCATTATGGGAAAAACTGCAAAATCAACCGAACAGAGCAATAAAAGTTTAACAGATTTTAACAAGATTGGCGGTCAATTGTCCGAAATAGGTGCTCAGGGCAGCAACCTTTTAAAGGAGATTAATTGAGTATACATGGTAATTATATTGAAGATTCAAAGGGAGTCAGATGGCATTATTTGAGCTTACAAAGGATGAAGGCGTTGCAGTTATTAATATGGCCAATGGTGCAAACAAGCAAAATTTTGAATTTGCAAAGGGATTGAATCAACTGTTTGATGAAATACTTACAGATACTGAAATTTATTCAATAATAATAACTTCTTCAGATGAAAAGAATTTTTGCCAGGGAATTGATATTGACTGGCTTATGGAAAAATACGAGAAAAAAGATTTTAAAAGTATGAAAGCTTTTCTTTATGCCATGAATGATGTTTTTAAAAGATTGCTGCTTATGCCAGTTCCAGTAATTGCTGCAATAAACGGACATGCATTTGGCAATGGTGCAATGCTCGCCTGTGCTTGTGACTTTAGATTTATGAAAAAAGATCGGGGTTATTTTTGTTTTCCTGAAGTTGATATTAATATCCCATTTCTTCCGGGTATGATTGCATTTGTAAGAAAAGCAATCCCTGAGTATAAATTTAATGAACTTAAACTTACTGGCAAAAAAGTTTCTGCCCAGGAACTTTTTGAACATCATGTCATTGAAAAGGCAAGCGATAATCAGGCTGCATTGATGATGGATGCCTTGAGCTTTGCAAAAACATTGAAAAAGAATCGCAATATTTTTGCAGAACATAAAAAAAGAATGTACAAAAAGATTATTGAAGTTATAGATACACAGGATCCTGAATATATTAATTCTATGAATTTGTTTGTATCTTAATACTGCTTCCAAGTTTTAATATTAAGTAGATTGACGCTTATGGCTCAAATTTCTTATTGAAATAATCAACAATACAAATGGCATTTATAACAATTAGAAGCCGTGCATAAATTAAGAACAGGCTTTGTAGGATATACGATATTAGTTGTCAATGTCATATCTGATAATTTATAAAACTAATTTATCCTGCTTAAACTCAAGTGTTGCAAAGTAGTCCTCAATTTTTTCTTCTCTTCTTATGAGTTCAATGCTGTTATCTTCTCTTAAAAGAAGTTCTTTGGGTCTTAGATGGCCGTTATAGTTGAACCCCATGGAGTGCCCGTGGGCTCCTGTATCGTGGATAATCAGCAGGTCGCCTTCTTCTGTTACCGGTAATTCTCTTTGTATGGCAAATTTATCAATGTTTTCACATAGAGAACCTGTAACATCAACTTTTTTTCTTGGCACTGATTTGTCTTTTCCGTGTATGTGAATATGGTGATATGTTTCGTACATTCCAGGTCGCATGAGAGCTGACATTGAAGCATCAACGCCTACGTATTTTCTGTATATATTTTTGTGATTAATAACACTTGTTACAAGTGCACCATGGGGACCTGTCATGTATCTTCCGCTTTCCATAAAAAGTCTTGGTATAAAGCCTTTTGCAGTCTTAAAATTATTTAAGATTTCCAATATTCCCTTTGCCATGAGATTTAAATTAAGACTTGGCTCTCCTGGTTGGTACGGGATACCGAGCCCGCCGCCAATGTTAATAAATTCAAATTTGATTTTAAGTTCAGTTGAGACCAGATCAACCATATCCAGAAGCATCTTTGTTGTTTCAATCATATATTCGTGATTAAGCTCATTTGATGCCAGCATTGTATGCATGCCAAAGCGCTTTGCTCCTCTTTTGATGGCTTCTCTGTAGGCAGGTAGTACCTGGTCGTGACTGATACCGTATTTTGATTCCACAGGATTGCCGATTATTTTGTTACCTTTTCGTCTTGGTCCCGGATTATACCTGAAACTAATAAGTTCCGGCATCTTTGGAATTTTTGCAATAAGTGAAATGTCATCAAGGTTAAGAATACACCCACGATTTTCCAATGCAGTTGAAAATTCAGCAATACTTGTATTGTTTGATGTAAACATTATTTCTTCTTCAAAGCTTTTTATGCTTCGGGCAAGAAGAACTTCCGGGGATGAACTACAGTCAAAACCAAATCCCATTTCCTTCATGATTGACATAACCTTTGGGTTGGGTAGAGCTTTGACAGCAAAAAATTCTTTAAAACCGTTCATATCGGAAAAGGCATCTTTCAAAGCCTTGCCAGTTTCCCGGATTCCTTTTTCGTCATATATATGAAAGGGTGTCCCAAAATGGTCAGATGCCTTGGTTATAATTTGGGAAAGTCTCGCTCTAAAATCTTTGGACATGGGCATGATTAGTTATCTCCTGTTTGTTCTGGTATTACAATTTGTGCGCTCTCCTTATATGTTGCAAGAGCAATAAATGTTTTTGTGCTTAAAATATTTTCTATAATATTTATTTTTAGTCTTAATATTTTTTCAAGCTCTTTTGGTTCAGAAGCTCTTAATTTTATCATAATGCAATCCTCTCCTGCCAGATGATGTACTTCCTGTACTTGCTTTATGCCGGTTATAGCTTTGCAGGTATCTTGAATCATGGTGGCATTTTTGAGCTTGATTTGAACAAAGGCTACCATTGATTGATTAAAATGATCAGGATTAAGGCGGACT